>JBKJLN010000228.1:0-5301 GCA_046596935.1 Acidimicrobiales bacterium | reverse complement strand
CTCGGGGTTCGGTACTACATGGCGATCACGCCGGAGGCCCAGGCGGCAGCCGCGACCCATCCCGACCTGACCCTCCTCACGACGACGTCGACCCGTTCGGTGAACTATCCGGATGGGGTCAAGGACCGTTCGTGGCAGATCTACCTCGTCGAGAACTCGGATCAGGTTGCGCCCCTCGCCTTCGAGCCGGTCGTGGCCGACGGTCTCAAGGGGCGAGGCACCAAGAAGGCGTGGCTGGCGGCGTCGGTGGCGTGGTATCAGGACCGGTCCCGTCGCGAGATCCCTTTGGCCGACGACGGCCCCGCCTCCTGGGCGCGCATCCCCTCGGCCACCGCATCGGCGCCGGCGGCGGCGGTGCGCCAGGCGAAGGTCAGTCGTATCCGATCGGATGACGACGGCATCAGCTTCGATGTCGATCGTCCGGGCACGCCCGTCGTGGTGCGGGCGTCGTACTTCCCCAACTGGAAGGCCAAGGGCGCGGACGGGCCGTGGCGGATCGCGCCCAACCTCATGGTCGTGGTTCCGACGTCGACCCATGTCGAGTTGCACTACGGATGGACCCCGCTCGACCTCGGCGCCTGGGCGATCACCATCCTCGGCCTGGCCGGCCTGGTGTTCCTCGTGCGCCGGGGCACCGTCGCTCTGCCGGTTCGACGTGAGTCGGTGGCCGCGCCGCCGCTCGCCGACGACTACGAGGATCCGTTCTTCGTGGAACAGCCTGCGGCTCGCTGAGAACGAACGCCTGCTCGCTGGGCCTTCCGGCGCACGCCTAGAGTCCGGGCGTCATGGCGTCTCTCGACCAGATCTTCAAGGCATATGACGTGCGCGGCGTCGTGCCCGAGCAGTTCGACGCCGAGCTGGCCTACGACATCGGCTGCGCCTTCGCGCGATTCGCCGCGCCCGACGGGGGAGAGGTGCTGGTGGCCCGCGACATGCGGCCCTCAGGCGTCGACCTGACCAGGGAGTTCACGAAGGGCGTGACCGACCAAGGCGTCGATGTCATCGACCTCGGTCTCGCCTCGACCGATCTCCTCTACTTCGTCTCCGGTCGCCGCAACGCTCCGGGTGCAATGTTCACCGCCTCCCACAACCCAGCGCAGTACAACGGCATCAAGTTCTGCCTCGCCGGCGCCAAACCGGTCGGGCAGGACACGGGGCTCGGCACCATCAAGGAGTTGGCGGCCTCGAAGCCCGGAAGGGACGAGTCGAAGACGGTTGGGTCGGTGCGTTCCGAGGAGCTGCTCGACGAGTTCTCCGATCACGTGGTGAGCTTCATCGACCTCAGTGCCCTCCGACCCTTGAAAGTGGTTGCAGACACCGCCAATGGCATGGGCGGCCTCGTCGTTCCCGGAGTCTTCGCCAAGCTGCCCTTCGAACTCGAAATCCTGTTCGGGGAGCTCGACGGGACGTTCCCGAACCATCCGGCCGATCCGATCCAGCCGGAGAACCTGGTGTCATTGCAGGAGCGCGTGCTCGAGAGCGGCGCCGACATCGGCTTGGCCTTCGACGGCGATGCCGACCGCGTGTTCGTCGTCGACGAAAAGGCCCAGCCCGTGTCGGGCAGCCTGACGACGGCGATGGTGGCCAAGGCGATGCTCGAGAAGAAGCCCGGCTCGACGATCCTCCACAACCTCATCTGCTCGAAGACCGTGCCCGAGGTGGTGCGCGAGAACGGCGGCACCCCGATCCGGACTCGTGTCGGTCACTCCTTCATCAAGGAGCAGATGGCCGAGACCGGGGCGGTGTTCGGCGGCGAGCACTCCGGCCACTACTACTTCCTCGACAACTACCGCGCCGACTCCGGTCTCATCGCGGCGGTCGTGATCCTCGAGATGCTTTCGAAAGCCAACAAGCCGCTGTCCGAAGTGCGCAAGCCCTTCGATCGCTATGCCGACTCCGGCGAGATCAACACCAAGGTTGCCGACACCGGCGTCGTCATCGAGCGCGTCGCCGACCACTTCGCCGCCGCCGGCGCCCGCACCGACCGCATGGACGGGCTCACCGTCGACCTGGGCGACTGGTGGTTCAACCTGCGGCCCTCGAACACCGAGCCGCTGCTCCGTCTCAACCTCGAAGCCGCCGACGCTGCCGCTTGCGACGCGCGGGTGGCTGAGGTCCAAGCACTGATGAAGGGAACTGATTGATGGCGCTCAACCCCAAACTGCTCGAGGTGCTGGCCTGCCCCGAGGACAAAGGCCCGCTCCTCTATCTCCAAGACGAGGACACGCTCTACAACCCCCGTCTCAAGCGGCGGTACTCGATCAAGGACGACATCCCGATCATGCTCATCGACGAGGCCGAGACGGTCGACGACACCGAGCACGGGCGCATCGTCGCCAAGGCCGACGCCGAGGGCATCAAGCCGACCTTCGACGAGAGCGCGTAGTGGCTGAACGTCTCGACACCGTCGGCATGTTCGACCTCACGGCCGGGCTGCCCGAACAGGCGAAGCAAGCGGCGGCCGATGCCCACGGGCTCGAAGGCCTGCCGGAGAAGTCGACGATCGAGAACGTCGTCGTTCTCGGCATGGGCGGCAGCGGCGTCGCCGGCGACATCCTCCAGGCGGCGGCCGGCCCATTCATGTCCGTGCCGGTGATGACCGTGAAGTCCTACGAGCTGCCGGCCTTTGTCGGCGATGGGTCGCTGGTCATCGCCATCTCCTGCTCCGGCAACACCGAGGAGACGCTCGAGGCCGCGACCGAAGCGGCCATGCAGGGCGCCCGGATCGTCGCTGTAACCCAAGGTGGCGAGCTGGCGAAGCTGGCCGCCGGCTGGGGCGCACCGGTGGTGCGGGTTCCGGACATTCCTCAGCCACGCGCCGCCCTCGGCGCCCTCGCCCTGCCCCCACTCGTGGTGCTCGAGGAAATCGGCTTGTTCCCCGGGGCGAGCCAATGGATCGACCAAGCCGTGGTGCAGATGCAGCGGCGGCGCGACGCGCTGATCAAGGACAACAACGCGGCTGAGCAACTGGCCCGCAAGATCGGCCGCACGATGACGCTCGTGCACGGTGGCGGCGCCATTGGCGCCACCGCCGCACAGCGGTGGAAGACCCAGATCAACGAGAACGCCAAGGCGCCGGCGTTCTATGCGGCGCAGCCGGAGTTGTGCCACAACGAGATCCAAGGATGGGGCCAGCATGGCGACGTCACCCGCCAGGTCCTCACCTTGATCGCCTTGCGCCACGATGACGAACACCCCCAGGTGACCCGCCGCTTCGACCTCACCGCCGAATACCTGCGCGAGGTGGTGGCCGGTATCGAAGAGGTTCACGCGGAAGGGGACGGCGATCTCGCCCAGCTCCTCGACCTCATTCTCTTCGGAGATTTCGTCTCGCTGCACATGGCTTTCCAGGAAGGGATCGACCCGGGACCGGTGCCGGTGCTCGTCGATCTCAAGCAGCGCCTCAAGGAAGGCTGAAGCGTTGCAGGAGCTGCAAGGCAAAGTGGCCGTCGTCACCGGTGCCGCCAGCGGGATCGGGCTCGCCACGGCCGAGGCATTCGCCGGCGCCGGAATGTCGGTGGTGCTCGCCGACATCGAGGAGGAACGCCTCGCGTCGGCCACGTCTTCGCTGCGTTCGACCGGCGCCGCCGTGCTGGGCGTCGTGGTCGACGTCTCCGACGGCGAGTCGGTCGAAGCCCTGGCCGAGCGAACAGTCGAGGAGTTCGGGGCCGTCCACGTGGTGCATCTCAACGCCGGCGTGGCCGCAGGCGGGCCGGTGTGGTCGCTGAGCGAGAAGGACTGGGCGTGGGTGCTCGGCGTCAACCTCTGGGGTGTCATCCATGGCATCCGTTCGTTCGTGCCGAGAATGCTGGCGAGCGGTGAGCCTGGCCACGTCGTCGCCACGGCATCGATGGCCGGCCTCACGTCGAGCGCATTCATGGGCGCCTACAACGTGTCGAAGCACGGCGTCGTGACGTTGTCAGAGACCTTGCAGCGCGACCTGTCGATGATGGCGGCGCCGATCGGCGTTTCCGTGCTGTGCCCCGGATGGGTCAACACGGGCATCGGCGAGTCAGGTCGGAATCGTCCCGACGAACTCCGCAATGCCGACGGGCCCAACCTGCTCGAGGGTGGGGACGCCTCGCCCCTCAAGGCCGTGCTCGAAAGCGGCCTCCAGCCCGCAGAAGTGGCGGCGATGGTGCTCGATGCCGTGAAATCCGACCGGTTCTACATCCTCACCCACCCGGAGTGGAACCCGATGATCGAACAGCGGATGACCGACATCCTCGACGGGCGAACGCCGTCGCCCATGTTCCTCCCGACCTGAGCGAGTCCGGGCCGCCGGCCCCTCCAGGCACCGTGCCGGGCGGCGAGGAATCGGCGGAGGTCGGAGAGGAGGAAGGCCGCCTGGCGACCGTCCCATCGCTCGTCCTGGTTGCCGGAGGATTCTTCACCGGCGTCATCCTCGCCTCGCTCCTCGCCGGAATCGCCTTCGCCATCGCCGGCGACGTCGATGCCCCACTGGTCCTGGCCGCCAGCTTTGTCGGGCTCTGGATCCCGCTCGTCGGTGCAGCCCTGTTGGCGAGTCGCCGATTCGGCACCCGCTCGGCCCGCCACGATCTGGGCCTGGCCTTCGAATGGGCCGACCTCGGTCGGGGCGTACTCGTCGGCATCGCCGGCCTCCTGGCAGCGTCCGCAGTGCAGCTGGCGTTGTCCCCGTTTCCCGAGCTCATCGGCACGAACACCAACTTCATCGCCGATCAAGCCGGCACCCTTCCCGGGGCGGTGGTGGTGGCGGTGTCCACGATGTTCGGAGCGCCGATCGTCGAGGAGTTGTTCTTTCGCGGACTGTTGCAACGGGCGCTGGCCCGCATCGGCGTGATGGCCGTCGTGATCCAGGCGTTCGTGTTCGGTCTCATCCACGTCACCCCGGACGAGGGCCTCGGAAACGTCGGCATCATGCTCGGCGTCGGCACGTTCGGGTTGGTTCTCGGACTGGCGGCGAGACGCTTCCGGCGGCTCGGCCCGACCATCGTCGGCCACGCCCTCTTCAACGCCACTGCGGTGCTCCCGCTGCTCTTCCGGTAACCTGGTCAGCGAATCGGGCTGTCCAGAGTGGTGTCAGCAGACCCCAGCCCGCCTCGAACGAAAGATGCCCACTACGGGGCTTCGTCCGACGCGGATGCGATGAGGAGAAACTGCCATGACCACCACGAATTCCACCACCACCGACTACAAGGTCGCCGATCTTTCCCTGGCTGATTTCGGCCGCAAGGAGATCGACCTGGCCGAGGTGGAGATGCCCGGCCTGATGGCCCTGCGAGCCGAGTTCGCCGACAGCCAACCACTGGCCGGTGCCCG
>JBKJLN010000219.1:0-6802 GCA_046596935.1 Acidimicrobiales bacterium | reverse complement strand
CTCGGATTCGCCGCCTGCGGTGGCGGAAGCGACAAGGCGAGTGATTCCGGTTCGGGAAGCGGCACCTCCGCCGGCAGCGCCAAGGATTCGGGGAGCGCGGCGGCGGCCACCGTCACCTTGAAGGCGGCCACCCTCGACCCCGCCGACGTGAGCGTCAAGGTTGGCGAGACGGTCGAGTGGAAGTGGGAGGGCGGCGTGCAGCACAACCTCGTCGGTGACGGTTTCAAGAGCGAGCTCCAGACGAAGGGGACCTTCGACCACACCTTCGACACCGCCGGCACGTTCAAGTACAAGTGCGAGGTGCACCCCACGACGATGATTGGCACCGTCACCGTCGCCTAGCGGCGACCTCAGAGCAGGAGGTGGGCGGCGAGGGCCCACACCGGACCCGTGGCGAGATAGCCGTCGAGTCGACGGAGCGCCGGAAGGGGCGCCTCCCGTCGCTCGATGAGCATCGTCGCCACGATCCCGCCGGCGGGTACCAGGATCGCCGCGATCGCGGCCAGCACCCACGGGCTGGCTCCACGAAACGGTGGAACGAGGGCGGCGGCAACGAACAGGCCGAGAGCGCCGGCCGAGGCCATGCCGGCGACGGGGCCCTCCCATCGCGACGCCGCCCCTGATCCGACCAGGTAGGCGCTGGCGTCGACGGCGTGGACGAGACCGACGAGGACGAGGGCGGGGATGAAGCCGACGTCACCCCGCACGATTGCGGGCGCGGCCGCACCGGTTCCGATGACCACGGCGATGGCGATGGTGGCGCGAGCGTCCCAGTTGCGACCGCCGACGCGCAGGCGCGCCGCCACCAGTCCGGTCACGGCCACGAGCACCGCCGCTGCGGCGACCGCCTCCGGTCCGGCAGCACCGGCGAGGGCGCAGACAACGGCGCCGCCGACGGCCACCGGCCGATAGGGACGAACCGAGGAGGCGCGCCACGACCGGCAGGACTGGCCGGCGGCGGCCAGCGCCAATCCGGCGAAGACCAGCGAGGTGACGAGGGGGCCGACGACAAGGGCAACGGCGACGACGACCGTCCACGTCAGTCCGAGTCTGACCCGCGGTCCCTCGATGTCGACCGGGGGGAGCAGCATCCCCAAGCGACGCATCCGATCGATCAGCGGGCCCCCCCGGAGACCGGGGGCAGGACCGCGACCTCATCGTCGGGTCCGACGGGGTCGTTGCGACCGGCGGGCTCGCCGTTGCACCACACTCGACACGTCGCCAGCACAGCCCGGAATTCGTCGCCGAATCGGGCGGTCGCCTGCTCGAGCACGGCGCCGACGGTCTCCCCGTCGAACACCGCACGATCGGTGCCCGCGGCTTCCCGCGCCGACGCGAACAGCCGGAGTCTGGCCACCGATGCCTCAGTCGACGATCTCGGCGCGCCCGTTGCTGATGACGGTGTCACCGCGATTCGTCGTTGCCTCGAAGCCGTACACACCCGGGCCGACCTCGTGGATCGTCGTGGTGACGTCGTCTCCGGGGAACACGTTCTTGGAGAACCGCACGGCGAGCCGCTTCAGGCGCGCCGGATCATCGGCGGCCACCGTGCGGATGACGGCCTGGCTGGTCATCGCCATCGTGCACAGCCCGTGGGCGATGATGCCGGGCAAGCCGACCTGTTTGGCGAACTTGTCGTCGACGTGGATGGGCATCGGGTCGCCGGACGCATCGCGGTACCGGAAGGTCTGGTCGTCGTCGACGTGGACGGTGAACGCGCCGACGGGTTCGCCCGCCGAGGCCGGCGCGAATGAGTGGTCGGGCTTATCGGGGCCGGCGCTCTCTCCATCCGCGAGGCCGCGGATGAACATGGTCACGTACTGGTCGAGCACCGGCTCGCCACTCTCGGCGTCTTGACTCTTGACGAGCGCCGTGAAGCGGGTGCCGGACGCGCCGACACGAATGCTGTGGGCTTCGGCGGCGGTGAGGATCGACCGGCCCGGCAGCAACGGTTGGTGGAAGTGCATGTCCTGTTCGCCGTGCACGATCATCATCAACGACTCGGCTGGCACCACGTCGGAAACGGCCAGTCCGATGGCGTCCCAGGTCGGCACCACGCCGAAGACCGGGGGGGCCATCGCCCCCGACGCGTACGCGGGGTTCGGATCGTTGGTGGCGGCGGCGTACTGCTTCGCCCGTTCGGGATCGATCGTGGCCCGAACCTCCGGATAGATCGTTCCCAGCTTCTCCGTCGGCAGACCTGGCACGGATCGACCGTACGCGAGACTCGCCGGCCGTGACCATCCCCGCCGGCTCGTTGCTGCTGTTGCGCCATGGACAGACGGCATGGAACGCCGAACGACGGTGGCAGGGCTGGTCGGACACGCCGTTGTCGCCGCTGGGCGAGCAGCAGGCACGGGACGCCGCCGCCCACCTCGTCGACGCCGGCTTGACGCTTGCGGTTTCGTCCGATTTGCAACGGGCTCGACGGACGGCCGAGCTGGTGGCCGGCGGCATCGGTCTGCGTGGCAACCTCGTCGTCGACCCGTCGCTGCGGGAACGTCACGTCGGCGCCTTCGAAGGCAAGACGATCGACGAACTCGTCGTCGACTTCGCCGACTGCTTCGAAGTCGAGACGCAACGGCTGCTGCACGTCCCGGACGGCGAGACCGACGACGACCTCTGGCGCCGGGTCGAGCCGGCGTTGCTGGCGCTGGCTGCGCGGTATCCGGACGACGTCATCTTGGTGGTCACCCATGGGGGCGTGATCCGCACCGTCGAACGGCGCCTGGCCATCGACCCCGGCGCCAGCACCCCGAACCTCGGCGGTCGCTGGCTGTCGGTGCTCGACGGTCGCCTCGTCGGCGGCGACCGCTTCCTGCCGCTCGATCCCGATCTGGTGACGGCCCCGCAAACAGAGTGACTCGTTCAGGTGGCGGATCGGGCTGCTCGCCGGCGTCGACGTGGCGGATCCGGCCGCCGTTTGTGCCACCTGAATGCCTATGACCGTGGAGGCTGGCGGGGGCGGGTACGGTCGCCGGCACCGTGCACGCCGAGGTCATCCGCAGCGCCAAGAGACGCAAGACCGTGTCGGCGCGCCTCGTTGATGGCGTCGTGCAGGTCTCGATCCCGGCTCGCATGACCAAGGCCGAGGAAGCGACGTGGGTGCGGGAGATGGTCGGTCGCTTCGAGCGCAAACAGGCCGCCGCTCCCATCGATCTCGCCGCTCGGGCCGAGCTGCTGGCGGTGCGCCACGGTCTGCCGCAGCCGGCGTCCATCCGGTGGGTCGACAATCAGGAGTGGCGCTGGGGGTCGTGCACGCCGTCGGATCGGACGATCCGTCTCTCCACCCGGCTCGCCGGTTTCCCCGACTGGGTCGTCGACTACGTCGTCGTCCACGAACTCGCCCACCTCGTCGTTGCCGGCCACGGTCGAGACTTCTGGTCGTTGGTCGAGCGCTATCCCCGGACCGAACGGGCCCGGGGTTTTCTGATGGCGATGGGAATGACCGGCGCCGACGAAACCGAAGGACGGGAGCCGGTTGAGGCGGTTGAGGCGGCGATCCAGCCCGAAGCCGAGGCGATTCGGCCGGTCAGGCCTCGGCGGCCCGACCCCGCGCCAGACGAACATCGATGGCCGCGAGGAGGCGGGCAGCGAACGCTGTGGTGAGGAGATCGGTGCCGTGTCCGCCGCCTGGATACCACCACAAGTCCTTCGGATCGGCCGCCCAGTCGTAGAGCTTCTCTGGATGCTCGGGGCCGAAGTACCAGTCCTCGGGATCGGCGACGAGAATCGTGAATGCCGGTGCGATCCGTCCGGCGAGGTCGGAGGCTTCGGGAAGATCGGCGCAGTCATCGGTCAGGCGGGTGCGCAGGAGCAGGCGCAGGACCCGGCGCCCGGTGGGCGTCCCGATCCACCGCTCGATGCGGTTGGCGCCGTCCGTCCCGAGGCCCCCCCAATAGGCGGGGGCGCTCACCGCGACCACCCCGGCGACGCTGCCCGGATAGCCGCCGGCGTGGAGGAGGACGGATGCTCCACCAAGGCTCACGCCCAGGGTGACCACCGGTTTCGTCGGGTCGGCGGCGGCGACGGCGGCGGCGACGTCGAGGGGTTCGTCCCGGCCGAGTGTGCACGTCCCGCCGGAGCGCCCGTGACCGCGCAGGTCCGGGACGATCACGTGGACGCTGTCGGCGAGCACGTGGGCGAAGGCGTGGATGGCCGGCGTGCGCGACCAGTTCACGAAACCGTGCACCAACACGATCGTGCAAGGAGCGTCGGCGGGCCCGGCGAGATGGGCCGCCGAGAGCCTTGTGCCGTCAGCAGCCGTGAGCGAGACCCGGCTGCTGCGGTCGTAGCGAGGAGCCAGGTGGTACTTGCGGAAATAGCCGGTTACGGCGCCGAGAGGCGACTGCTTCGCCATGCCTCCTCGATCCGTCCGAGTTCGGTGACCGGTGCTGCGCCCTTGCGGTATTCGGCCAGCAGACCCCGCCAGTTGTTGGTGGCGGAGAGTCGCCCGAGCAACGCCGACATGCCCCATACGACCCGGTCGAGGATCACGTAGGACGGCGGCATGTTGAGGACGCGGATGACGTCGCCGTACTCCCCCTGCATGTCGATCACCTTCTGCAGCGCCTTCGATGTCCAGTCGCGCGTGTACGTGAACGCCGACGCCTGGAACGGCTCGTAGGGCCCGCTGATGTACTCGAAGATGTGCTGGGGATCGAGGCCGTGGTCGCGCGGAAGGAACCCGGCGTCGATGGCCGCCTGGATGGTGCCGTCGACGTCATGGTCGAGGATGCGGTCGAGGACGCCGGCCAAGGACTCGAGCTCGCCCGGGCCCCACCGCTTCACCAGTCCGAAGTCGAGGAACGTCACCGTGCCGTCGGCGTGGAGGATGTAGTTGCCGGGGTGCGGGTCGCCGTTGAACACGTGGTGTTGCTGGATGGCGCCCTGGGCAAAACGGAACATCACTTCGGCCGCCTTCTGGCGCGTCGGTTCATCCACGGTGTCGATGAACTCGTCGAAGCGCATGCCGTCGACCCACTCGGTGGTGAGGACGCGTTGCGTGCTCAGTTCGGGGACGACCTTGGGCACGTGGATGAACGGGTGTCCGTCGTAGCGGTCGGCGAACTCCGTCTGGAGCTTGGCTTCGAGGCGATAGTCGAGTTCGTCGGCCATCCGGTCGCGCAGTTCGTCGACGAGGGACTTCACGTCGAGGTTCTTCAAGGCGAAGCTGGCGAAGAGGCCATAGAGCATCTCTGCGTTGTCGAGGTCACTCTTGATGGCCTTGTCGACGCCGGGGTACTGCACCTTCACGGCCACCACTCGTCCATCGCGGGTGACGGCCCGGTGCACTTGTCCGATGCTGGCGGCCCCGAGAGGCGTGGCACTCCACTCGAGGAAGATCCGCTCGGGGTCGCTCCCGAGCTCGCTGCGGATGACGCCGGCAGCGAGGCTCGGGGCCATCGGAGGCACGTCCTGTTGCAAGGTCGCCAGCGCCGCCTGGGCTTCCGGGGGAAGACCGTCGGCGATGAAGGAGAGCATCTGGCCCGCCTTCATGATCGCTCCCTTCATCCCACCGAGCACGGCGGCCACATCCTGCGCGGTCTTGATGGCGAACTGCTCGTCAAGGGCGGCACGCTCCGCCTCGGAGGCTCGGCGCCCGCGAACCTTGACCACGGCGTAGTGGAAGCTGCGGCGCGCCGTGAGGCGCATGATCCGGACGCGGCGTTCGACCCGATGGCGCGTGTCGTCGTCGCGGCGGGCGATCACCGTCCCGGTCGCAACCGCAGCGGCCGTCGCGGTTGCCCCCGCCAACAACGTCCGCTTCATACGCCGGCGCTCAAGTTTTGGCGCGGCGACTGTCGACGTCGGGGCCATCATCATCGGCGGCGATCTCGTGTGGGGCGGCGACGCGGAGTTCGCGCTCGGCGACGGCTTGGTCGTCGAGGCAGAAACGGGTCGCCGGCATGGCCTCGAGGCGATCGTCGGCGATCGGCTTCCCGCAGGCTTCACACGTTCCGTACGTGCCCTGGTCGAGGCGGGTCAGCGCATGATCGACGTCGGCCAGCTCGCCCTCCACCGAGTCGAGGATGGTGAGGTCTTTCTCTTGGTCGAAGGTGTCGGAACCCACGTCGGCCTGGTGCTGGCTGTAGGAGGACGGTTCCTGGACCGATTCCTCCTGTGCGTCGGCGCGTGTCTCGGTCAGGTCGTCCTTGATCTCGACCAAGCGGCGCTGCTCGTCTTGCAACAGTGCTCGGGCTTGCTCGCTATCCATGGTCGCAGGCTACCCACCCGACCTCGGCAGCTTTCCGGCCGGCCCTTCGAGGAGGACTGACGAGGGTGGGGCAGGAGACGCCTAACCTCCAGGCCCGTCGGGGGTGTAGCTCAGTTGGCCTAGAGCGCGGTCCTTTTAAGTCCGGCGTCGCGGGTTCGAATCCCGCCACCCCCACAATCATTCGACCTCGCGATTTCTCCATCGAGAACTGTTGGCTCGTTGCGCCGTCCGCCGGCGATGGCAGTTCGCACAGACGACCTCACACTTGGCCATCTCCTCGACGATGGCCGACCACGGACGTCGGCTGGTGACCATGGCACTGATGTTGGCGGCCTTGTCTCGAAGGTGGTCGAAGTCGAGGACGACCGGATCGGACTCCCCACAGTCGTAACGTCTTGCCCTGTCGTGGCCGAACTTCTTCTGCTGGTGCCGCCGTCGGAGGGGAAGGCGGCGGGAGGCGCAGGGCGCTGGCGCGTTGGCGGGGGCGCCTTCGGGCGGCGGCTGGGAGCGGCTCGATCGGAAGTGATCGCAGCCTTGGCCGAGCCCGGGGTGGCCAACGAAGCTCGGCTCGGTGTCCGTGGAGAA
>JBKJLN010000188.1:0-4089 GCA_046596935.1 Acidimicrobiales bacterium | reverse complement strand
AGTTGGGCCGACAGCCCGCCGACGAGCACGTCGAAGGGTGCCGGGGTGTTGCGGATGGCGGCGACGACGCCCTCGCCCTCGGCTGAATACGGCTCGACGTTCGGAACGACCGAGAGCCAGGCCCCGCTCTTTGCGTTTGTCGGCGCAAAGCGCTGCGAGACCACGGCGGGTTCCTTCACCTTGGCGGTGCCGATGTAGTAGCCGGTGGCGGCGTCGACCCGGGCAACGCCAGGCAGCGCAGAAAGCAGCGACGCATAGGTGTCGATGGCCGCCGGGTCGGGGGTCGGGGTCCCCTCGATCGAAACGACCGTCAGGGCCGCCGACTCGCTGCTGGCGAAGTTGGTGCGGAGGGCGTCGTGCACGGCGCGGACGGGCGACGACGCAGGAAGGACGCGATCGTCGGACTGGCCCGCGGCGAAGCGCAGGAACGGCGCGCCGAGGAACAGCAACAGCAGGGTGACGGCGACGGCGATGGGGCCCGGCCGACGCATGACGGCGTGGGCGCGGCGGTACCAGAAGCCGTGCTCGACGCCGCGCTCGTTGGATGGCGGTGGACGCCGACGTACCCGGCCTTTGTCGATCCGGGGCCCGAGGACGGCCAGAAGTGCCGGCAACACCACAACCGCGCCGACGGCGGCGAGGGCGACCACGCCGACGCCGGCGTAGGCGAACGAGCGGAGGTACGCCAGCGGGAACACGAGCAGGGCAGCCAACGAAACGGCGACGGTGAAGGCGCTGAAGGCCACCGTCCGGCCGGCCGTCTGCATCGTGCGCAACAACGCGCTGTTGGGTTCGCGCCCGGCGGCCATTTCTTCGCGGAACCTCGACACCATGAAGAGGCTGTAGTCGATGGCGAGGCCGAGGCCCAGGGCCGTCGTGAGGTTGAGGGCGAACACCGAGACCTGCGTGAAGGCGGTGAAGATCGTGAGGACGAGGAAGGTGCCGAGCACGGCCACGATGCCGACGCCGAGGGGCAAGGCGGCCGCAACGGCGCTTCCGAACACGGCCAGCAGGAGGAGCAGCGTCACCGGCATCGAGAGCTTCTCGGCCTTCTCGAGATCGACCTCGGCCTGATGGGTGATCTGGCGGAACACCTCGCCGAACCCGCCGACGCCAACGGAGACGACGCCGTCAGAGCGACCATCGAAGCGTTCCGCGATGCCGTCTGCCGCCGCGCGCAGGTCGTCCTCGTCACCGAGCACACGGCCGAGCACGAGGGCCTGACGGCTGTCAGCGCTGCGCAGCGGGGCCGGACTCCCGAGCGACCAGTACGAGACGGCGTCCGTGAGGCCCGGGGTGGCGGCCAGCTCGTTCGTGAGGGCGACGCCGCGCTCGGCCACGTTGGCCTCGTCCACCGTCGCCGCCCCTTTTGCCGTCACCAGCAACACGACGTTGGGCGACCCGGCCGCGAAGGTCTCCTCGAGCACGTGCGCCGCCCGAGTCGACTCGGCCGCTGGGTCGGTGAAGCCGCCGGCCGAGAGCTTGCCCTTCACCGGTCCACCGAGCACGGCGGCTACGGGCAGGACGAGAAGCGTCACCGCCAGGACCACCCATCGGTAGCGCGTGACCACATGGCCCAACCGCCGCATCAACATCCCGACCTCCCGCACGGCCGTCCGCCCGCCGGACAACGCCAGAAGCATAAACCGGCTGATCAGTGCGAAAGGATCAACGTGGTAGGAAACGGTCAAGCACCCGACACAACCGGGCATCCCGTGGAGGCGGACCACTGATGAAGAAGCGCGATCAGCTCGTCGAACACCTTGGCGACGTGCCCCTGTTCTCGACCTGTTCGAAAGCCGACCTTCGAATCATCGCCCGGCACACCACCGAGGTCGAGGCCCCCGTCGACACGGTGTTGGTCTCCGAAGGCGAGCCGGCCGACACGTTCTTCGTCTTGCTCAACGGCGAGGCGACCGTCCGCAAGAAGGGCACGGCGAAGCGGAGTCGGAGGGTGGCGACGTTGGTTCCCGGGAGCTACTTCGGCGAGCTGGCGCTCCTCGACCCGGCGCCCCGAAACGCCACCGTGGCCGCCATCACGCCGGTCACGTTGGCCGCCATCAGCTCGAGGGTCTTCCGCACGTTGCTGCGCGACGTGCCGGCCATGAACGAAAAACTCCTGACCGGCATGGCGCGGCGTCTACGGGAAGCCGACACCTCGACGACCCAGTGACGTGAGGTCGGTGGCGTCGAGTGCCTCAGCTGCCGCCCGTTCGCCCTCGGCGATGAACGGCTCGATGTTGGTGAAATCGAAGCTGTTGCTCGTGGCCACGTTCGGGCGGATGAGCAGATCGACCAGCGGTAGCTGCACCTGAATCAGCTCGCGCTCCATCAGGTTCACCATCCGCAGCATCGTGGCCATGATCGGTGGGGCGGCGGCGAGTGGCGCGGCATCGGGATCGTCGCGTTTGCCGGCCACCATCGACCCGATCACCACCGGCAGACCGCGGTCACGCAACACGCTGGCGGGCATGGGGTTCACGACGGCGCCGTCGATGAGGAGTCGGCCGTCGACGCGCCACGGATCGAAGGCACCGGGAATGCTGAGACTGGCCCGCACGGCATCGGCCAGCGAGCCCGAGTCGAGGACCACCTCCGATCCCGTTCCGAGGTCGGTGGCCACGATCAACAGCGGGATGTGCAGGTCGGCGAACGTGCGGCCCTCGAGCATCCGGTCGAGCGCGTCGCGGAGCTTCCGGCCCTTCATGACCCCGGTGCGGGGCGGCACGTTGAAGTCCCAACGCCGGACCGCCAGCAACTCGGCCACCTCGTCGAGAAAGCGGACCCGCCGTTCGTGGGATATACCAGCCGCGACTGCGGCGGCGATCATGGCGCCGCCACTGCTGGCCGAGATGGAGTCGATGGCCACGCCGCGGGCCTGCAGCACGCGCACCACGCCGAGGTGGGCGACGGTCTTGCTCCCGCCGCTCGACAGTGCCAATCCGATGGCACGTCCGGTGATCCACCGGGCGGCTCGTTCGAGGGACATGACGGTGTCGCATCGCAGGATGTGACTGGCGGCGTGGCGACGAGTCACCCACTCCGGGGGTCTGCGGGTGCACACGACATGGGTCGCCGCCCGCAGCACGGCCCGAGCGTCCCTTGCCCGCCCTGCCGGCAACACGGCCAGGACGAGCCGGCCCTGCGCGGTCCCGTCGCCCGGCCATGGGTCGCCCGCCCGCACGACGAGCGGTTCGCCGACGCCGACGTCGGTCACGTCTGCGAAGAGCCGATCGAGCCCGGACTCGTCACCCCAGTAAGCGGTCACCGTCGCCGCCGGCGGCGGCATCATGCGCTGGTTGGTGTGGACGAGGCGGCGCCCCATCTCCCGGCTCATCTCGAGGCCGATCGCTGGGTGCTGCTCGAGCAGGTCGGTCACAGCGTCGTGGTGCAGCACCCACAGCTTGGTCTCGGTGACAGCCACGAGGTCGGCCGATCGCGGAGCTTCCAGCAACAGCCCGAGCTCGCCGACGAAGCTGCCGGGCCCGAGGGCGGCGAGCGGTTCGCCGCCGCGGCGCACCTCGACCAAACCTGATTCGACGAGGTAGAGAGCATCGGCGGCCTCTCCCTCCCGGAACACCACTGCGCCGGCGGCATGCTCTTCAGCCTGGAGCGAGGCCGCCAGCGCCCGCACGCTCTCACCCGGAAGCGCGCTGAAGAACGGCACCGCCCGCAGCCGTTTCTCCAGCATCGGGCGCCATCCTGCCCGACGCCGCCCTTCGTAACCCGACGCGACCGGGGCTTGATTAGCTTTCGGCGATGCGGCGGATGATGACCTTGACGATGGCGCTCACCCTGGTGACCCTGCTGACCGGCTCGTGCGGCGAAGGCTCGTCAACGTCGTCGAGCGGGAGGGTCGACCGAACGGTCCTGGTCGACTTCAAGCACGACCAGTTCGCGTCGTCGTTCCTCCGTTATTACCCGTCGAACGTGAAGGTGCGCCCCGGAGACAACATCACCTTCCGGCAGTCGTGGACGGGCGAACCACACAGCGTCACGATGGGCAAGGTCGTCGACGACGCCGTCGAAATCATGCCGCTCGTCGAAAAGTACGCAACGCCCGAAGAAGCCCGAGCGGGAGGACTCTCG
>JBKJLN010000074.1:0-6161 GCA_046596935.1 Acidimicrobiales bacterium | reverse complement strand
GGGAGGAGGGGGGATGACAGCGACACACGGAGCCGACCGTCCAACCGCGCCTTCACCTGATCCCGTTGATGTCGAGGAACCGATCGCCGTTCCCGAGGGCGTGCCGGTCGATGGCTTCCGTGCACTTCTTGCCGCCGGGCGCGCCCATGGCACGCTGACCCCTGACGACCTGATGCCGCTTGTGCAGACGGTTGAACTCAGTCCCGAGGTGATCGTTGCGTTGGAGACCGAGGTGCGGCGGGCGGGGATCGCCTATGTCGACAACACCCCGTCGGAAGCCGAGGCCGAGGAGGCCATCCGCGCTGCCGTCGAAGCGGTCGAGGCCGTCGAAGCCGCACCTTTGCGCTCCCGGGCGAAATCTGGAGGTGCGACTCGCGCTGCGGCAAGACCCCGTTCGATACCCTCGACCTTCGACGACGACCGTGGTGGTGGCTCCACCGATTTCGTCCGGATGTACATGCGCGAGATCGGCAAGGTCGCTCTGCTCACCGCCGATCAGGAGGTGTCGCTGGCCGAGCGGATCAAGGCCCGTCTCGAAGCCCAAGAGACGTTGCGAATCCTCGACGAAAGCGACGGCGAGGGTGACGGCATTGGCCATGGTTCGCGAGAAACGCGCCGCAAGCTCCAGGCCATCGTCAAGGATGGTGAGCAGGCCACGGATGCGCTGATCCGGGCAAACCTGCGATTGGTCGTCTCCATCGCCAAGCGCTATCGCAGCCGGCCAATGCAGTTCCTCGACCTGATCCAAGAGGGCAATCTCGGGCTCATGCGGGCGGTCGAGAAGTTCGATCACACCAAGGGCTTCAAGTTCTCGACGTATGCGACGTGGTGGATCCGCCAAGCCATCACCCGCGCCATCGCCGATCAAGCCCGGACCATCCGCATTCCGGTCCACATGATGGAGACCATCAACAAGGTCGGACGTGTGCAACGTCAGATGGTCCAAGAGCTCGGACGAGACCCGCACCTCGAAGAATTGGCCGTTCGTCTGGAGATGACGGAGGACCGGGTGCGAGAGTGCCTCCGCATCGGGGAGGACGTGGTCAGCCTCGAGCAGCCGGTGGGTGACGAGAACGACTTCTCCCTGTCCGACGTCATCGAGGACAAGGAAGCCATCGTCCCCGCCGACGCAGCCGCCCGCACCATGCTCAATGAGGCTGTGAAAGAGGTGCTGGAGGAGCTCTCGGAGCGTGAGCAGAAAGTCATCCGGCTGCGCTTCGGCCTCGACGACGGGCAGATGCGCACGCTCGAAGAAGTTGGCCGTGAGTTCGACGTGACCCGCGAACGAATCCGCCAGATCGAGGCCAAGACGCTGGCCAAATTGCGTCATCCGATTCGCAGCCAGCGGCTGCGCGACTACCTCGACGCCGAGTAGGCCCGGCCTCTCCTACGGGCGAACCGGCGGGTCGGTGCGGGGGACGTCGATGTGGGGTGTCGAGCCATTTCCGTTCGCACCCGTTTTCGCATCGACGAGGTCCTTGGCCCGCTCGACGCCGAGGTCGACGACGGCCTTGGCCTTGTCGGAGGCGGTGTCGTAGACGTCGGACCGCTTCACCTTGCGGATGGTCGACTTGATCTGTTCGTGGCGCTCACGCCCGGCAGCCGTGCCGAGGTAGTAGCCGCCAGCGAACCCAATGAGGAGGCCTGCGCGAAATCTCATGCCCGCATGCTTACCCGGTTCCGCCCTTCCAACGCCTCGTGACGTGCTGTGGCTCGGGCGGGGCGCTGCTATCTTCTGGCGCACAATCCGGGGTAGCTCAATCGGCAGAGCGTTTGACTGTTAATCAAAATGTTGGGGGTTCAAGTCCCTCCCCCGGAGCAACGCCACGGGAAGTCGATCGGGGCTGACCGGGCCGTAGCATCTGGCTCGTTCCCTCGGGGCGGTAGCTCAATGGTTAGAGCAGGCGGCTCATAACCGCTCGGTCGTGGGTTCGATACCCACCCGCCCCACAGCGCCTCGCCCTCACTCTTCAGCCGCTTGTCGGACGGGTGGATCAGTATGGGCAAATGCCGGAGCCGTCAGTCGCGTCGCAGAAGGGCAATCAACGGCAGTTCGGCATGGGGCGCGGCAAGGTCTTTCCCGCAGGAGATGCGAGGTCGCTGCTCAACCCTCTTCGGCGGCTGGTGCAGTCGCCTGGACGGACCGCCTCGGGAATGGGCTTGCTGACGACAGACAGAGTGCTGGAGGTCGGAGCTGGCCCTGGCTTCTTCAGCCCGTACATCTCGACGAAAGTGCCTGAAGGTCAACTGGTCGTTCTCGACCTCCAGCAGGAGATGTTGGCGCTCGCCAGCGGCCGGTTGAGCGACCGGGTCAACGTGACGTACACGCAGGCCGACGCCATGGCCCTCCCTTTCGGCGGGGCGAGCTTCGATGCCGCATTGATCGCAACGGTGCTCGGCGAGATCCCGGACGGCGATCGCTGTCTTGCCGAGGTGCGGCGGGTTCTGAGATCGAACGGGATTCTCTCGGTGTCAGAAACCCGCCGCGACAGCGACTTCACTCCGTTTCCTCGGCTCCGAACGCTCGTCGAGCGCCACTCCTTCGAGTTGGTCGATAGGCGAGGAATCCGGTGGCAGTACATCGCGCGCTTCCGGGCTTGCTAGAGGGCGCTAGGGCAGAGTCGAGGATCCCTGCTCGGGACCGGACGGTTCCTCACTCCTCACGGAACTGGCGGAAGGCATGCATGTCGTAGTCGAGCCCATACACGCGCTTGAGGTCGGTGACGGCCGCGAGCGACCGCTTTCCCAGGGCGCTCCACGCCTGCTCGCCCTCCTCGCCGGGAACGGGCTCGAACGAGTGCAGCACGATCTTTTCGAGAAGTTGACCCAACGTCATGTTCTCGAACTCGGCCAGACCCTTCAGCACCTTCACCAAGTTCCGCTCCATCCGGACGCCGAGTTGCACCCGATCGACCGTCATTCCTTCACTCGCAGTCATGGTCCCAAGGTACCGCGGGACTATGAACAGCGCTGCGAATATGTTCAGGAGGCCGAGCGGACCGTAGGAAGTGGGGCGGCCCGTCGGCTGGCGATCAGGTCGACTGAAGAACCCTCGACATGGTGAGCAGGAGTTGTTCGAGCGGGGCGGCCTTGTTGACCACGGCGTGGGCACCGGCCTCGTAGATGCGTTCGAGGGAGGGGTCGTCCGTGAAGGCCGAGTAGACGACGATCTTCGACTCGGGGGATCCGCGGACGATCGCCGGCAGTGCTTCGACTCCACTGAGGACCGGCATCATCACGTCCAGGATGATGAGGTCAGGTTGGTGCTGCGTGGCGAGAGCGATGGCTTCGGCGCCGTCGCACGCTTCGTCGACCACTTGGTAGGCGGATTCGAGGCCAATCCGCGTGGCCAAGAGGGCGCGCACTTCGGCGGAATCGTCGACGACCAGCACGCTCGGCGGGTCACCGTCGGCTCTGGTCATGCGGGGGCTCCGATCATGCGACGTTTCTAGCTGGTCCGGACGGGCCGGGGCTCGGAGAACCTTCGATTCACTCCTCCAGCCAGGCCGGAGCCTGCTCGAGGAGGTACTGGCTGACGGCCAGGCATCGGTCGAACACGTCGCAGAGCAACTCCTCGCCAGCGAGTACGCGCGCCAGCGACACCTGTTGGCGGGCTTGCACGGTGATGCGCCGCTCTGGGGCATCTGTGGCCGATGGAAAGGCGTCGCTCCCGGAAACCTCGAGGGGCAGTTCGACGCCGCCGACGCCGGCCAGCTGGAGGGCGAGTTGGAGGAGATCGGGACCATGGGGGAGTGGGGGGAGGGCCCAACTGAATGTGAGGGGAAAGTGAAAGTCGTCGGGCGGATCGGCGTCCTCGTCGAGGCCGACGACCAGGTCTTCGAAGGCCAGTAGCACGCGGGGGTCGACCTCGAGGGCCAGATGGAGATCCAGGGGCCCGCCGCAACCCTCCTCAGGGTGGAGGTCGACCTCCCATGCCTGGCGGAGGGAATACGTCTCGACGAAGTGGCGCTCGTCGTGGACGTGGAACCCGTGGTCGGCTGCGTGATCCTTGAGTTCGGAGACGTACCCGGCGGTGTCGATGACGGCCATTTGCGTTCAGCTTAAGGTCCAGCGGTACCGGGTCCATCCGGGAACAGGCGCGGCCCCGAGCGCGTCATAGAAGTCGATCGAAGGGGTGTTCCAGTCGAGCACCGTCCATTCCACGCGACCGTCGGTGAGCTCACGCAGCCGTTGGAGCAACGCCAGGCCGTATCCCTTTCCGCGATGGTCCGGCCGAACGAAGAGGTCTTCCAGCCAGATGCCCGGCTGTCCCCGAAAGGTCGAGAAGGTCGGGAAGTAGAGGGCGAAGCCGGCAACCTCGTGGGTCGTGTCGTCCTCGGCGATGAGGACAGATGCAGCTGGATTCGGACCGAAGAGGTGGCGCTCGAGATCGTTGCGGTCGAGGACGACCTCGTCGGCCATCCGTTCGTACTCGGCAAGGTCCCGTATGAGCGCACAGATGTCGTCGACGTCGTCGGGCATCGCCGATCGAAGGGCCATCTCGGCGACGGTAGCGTCGGGCGATGGTCGACGGCGACGACGTGCTCACCGTCCTCGACGAGGTTGCCGTGGCCATCCGGCGGGTACTCGACGAGCTCGACGACTGGGGCTCGGCGGGTACGTCGAAAGCGGGTCAGTACTTCAGTGACCTCGTGGCCGACGAGGCGGCGCTGGCGATCCTCGACGACGCCGGGTTCGGGGTGTTGTCCGAGGAGTCGGGGCTCACCCATGCCGACCGGCCGATCGTGGTGGTGCTCGACCCGGTCGCCGGCTCGACCAATGCCTCCCGGGGCATCCCCTGGTTCGCCACCAGCCTGTGCGCGCTCGACTCCGACGGACCCCTCGCTGCGGTGGTGGTGAACCTCGCCACGGGGACCCGGTTCTCCGCAGTGCGAGGAGGCGGGGCCTTCATGGACTCCTCCCCGATCCGGCCTCGGACCACGACCGACCCCGGTCGTGCGCTCGTCGGCCTGTCCGGCTACCCCGCCCGCCACCTCGGGTGGAAGCAGTTTCGTGCCCTTGGTGCCTCTGCCCTCGACCTCTGCGCCGTGGCCGCCGGCCTGCTCGACGGGTTCGTCGACTGCACCCCCGCCGCCGCCCATGGCCCGTGGGACTACCTCGGGGGCGCGCTGGTGTGTGTCGAGGCCGGGGCCTTCGTCGCCGACGCTCGCGGACGCGAGTTGGTGGTTCGGCAGCACGAGGCCCGTCGGAGCCCGGTCGCCGCCTGCACGCCCGAGCTTCTGAAGGCCCTGGTCACGGCCCTGCACGGGTCCGAGGAAAAAAACGGTTGACGCCGTGAAGTCGATCTGGTCGGATACCAGGGCCCGGGAAGTTCCCCGGCGCGAGAAAACGAAAGGATGCAATCGAGTGCTTAACCGCTGGATCACCAAGCCGCAGGGCAAGGCCGGTCTCAGCGCGCACGCGTGCGCATCCCCGGTCATGCCCAACGAGCACACCGCCGTTTCGAACCTCACCGGTTCCTACGGCACCCGTGTGTTCGGCGGGACCACTGAGCGGCCCGAGGGTCGAGGAGGCGGCACTGACTAGGTCAGCGCCAACGCTCTTCGAAGGCCCAGAGGCCGCCGGCACCAGCCGGCGGCCTTTTTGTTTGTTCGAAATCTCGTGTCGAGGACAACTCCCGGCTCGATAGAAGGGGGAATGGCGAGATGCTCGCCGAGTGGAAGGTTCCAGAAGCGGACGAGGAGGCGGCGATCGATTGGTCGCTGGCTCGCTGCAAGGACGGATCAGCGACGATGGTGGCGCTGTTCTTCTCCGAGCAGATCGATGACATTGCCCGGGCCAAGCAGATCTGTGCGCTCTGCCCGGTGGTCGAGGCTTGCCTCGACGGAGCCCTCGTGCGGCGTGAGCCGTGGGGGGTGTGGGGCGGTCAGCTGTTCCTCAACGGGAAGATCCTGGCCTTCAAGCGCAAGCGGGGACGCCCGCCCAAGAACCCCCAGGTCGCCCAGTCGGCATGATGCTCTGCCGACCGGCATGACCTGGGTAACCGATCCGGGGACGGGAGTGACGTACAGCGAGCTCCCGTCCCCAGGTCGGCCAATCCATGGGGTGCAGCGTCCGGCAAGAATGGAGCCGCCGGGCGCTTAGCTCAGTTGGTTAGAGCACCTCTTTTACAAGGAGGGGGTCGGGGGTTCGAGTCCCTC
>JBKJLN010000336.1:0-7456 GCA_046596935.1 Acidimicrobiales bacterium | reverse complement strand
GACGGCGGCACCTTCGAGGACGCGTCGTACAAGCCAGCGGAGTCGGCCGCCGCCGGCTGACCTAGTGTCTGTCGTTCCACACCCGGGGTGTGGCGCAGTTTGGTAGCGCGCTGCGTTCGGGACGCAGAGGCCGCCGGTTCAAGTCCGGCCACCCCGACCATCAAGGCGACCGAGGCCGGTCTCGACGAGCGGGGCCGGTCTCCTTCGCGTCATCGGGCACACTTGCCCCATGACGGACATGCCCGGATCGGACGACGTCTCGGTCGCCGAGCTCGAAGCACCTGCGTCGCGCGATGCCCGGCGCCCGATCCCCTTGCTGTCGGTGGCCGTCGCCGTCCTTCTGACGACCGCCATGATCGCCGCCCTCCTCGGCGTAAGGCGATCTGATGGGTCTGGAACACCACGCGAACGACTGTCGGCGGCTGCCGGAGCGGCTGCCGCCCAGGACTTCGCCTTCGAGATCACCGTCGACATCGACGGGGCGCCCGCAGCGTCGGGGATCAAGTTGGTCGGCGTCCTCGACGTCGAGACCCGGCGACTTCGCGCAACCGTCGGCATCGGCCGCGCCGGCTTCGATCAGGAGTTGGTGCAAGACGGAACGACGCAGTACCTGAAAGCTTCCGCCGAGGTGGCCAAGCTGCTCGGGTCGGACGGCACCAAGCCGTGGATCCGGATCGATTTCTCCGCAGACGTGCGTGCGCAGGACCCCGCGACCGGGTTCGATACCAATCCGCTCGACGCGCTGGCCCGTCTCGGGGCCATCGTTGGTCCCGTCGAGCGCGTCGGCGAGGAAAACGTCCGGGGTGAGCCCACCGTGCACTTCCGCACGGTGGTGGACGGCACCAAGAGCCTCCCCACCAATCGGGTCATTCCGAACGCCGACCGGTTGCGACGGATCCCGCTCGACGTCTGGCTCGACGATCAGGATCGCCCGCGTCGACTTCGCCAATCGGTGTCGTTCCCCTCCGGCGGAGGCGCCGAGACGAAGGTCGCTACGACCTTCGAATCATTCGACTACGGCAAGGCCGTCTCGGTCGAGTTGCCACCGCCCGACCAGGTGTCCGAGGCGCAGTTGCCGTTCCCCTTCACCGGGGCGACCTCGGCACCCCAGAGCTGAGGTGGAACTCGACGCCCTCCAGCGGCTGATGGAGGAGACCTACGGCGAACGCGATCGCGAGCGAGGTGTTCCCGCCAGCGTCGCCTGGCTGTGCGAGGAGGTCGGAGAGTTCGCTCGCGCCGCCCGCAAGGGCACGAAGACCGAGCAGCTCGAGGAACTGGGCGACGTGCTGGCGTGGTGCGCATCGATCGCCAACCAACTCGGGTTGTCGATGGATGACGCCGTCGCCCGCTACGCCACCGGCTGCCCCAAGTGCAGCGGCGTGCCCTGCCGCTGCTAAGCGTCTACGGCGCCGCCGAAGCGCACCGACAGCAGCGCTTCGGCTATCTGCACGGCGTTGAGGGCGGCGCCCTTGCGGAGGTTGTCGTTGCTGACGAACAGCGCCAACCCGTGCTCGGCCCCTTCGTCGCGACGAATCCGTCCGACGTAGGAAGGGTCGGCGCCGGCGGCCTTCAGGGGCGTCGGCACGTCGACGACCTCGACGCCCTCCGCCGACCGCAGGATCTCGTAGGCCCGCTCGGGCGTGAGGTCCCGATCGAATTCGGCATTGATGCTGAGCGAGTGGCCGGTGAACACGGGAACGCGGACGCACGTCGACGACACCCGCAAGTCAGGGATCTCGAGAATCTTGCGCGACTCCTCACGCAGCTTGACCTCTTCGCTGGTCTCGCTGGTCTCGTCGCCGACCAGGCCGCCGGCAAGCGGGAGCACGTTGTAGGCGATCGTCTGGCTGAATTCCTTCGGCGGCGGGAAGTCGATCGCCGAGCCATCGAAGGCCAACTCGCTGGCCTTCTCGCCCGCCGCGAGTACCTGCTCGAGTAGCTCGGGCGGGCCGGCGGTGCCTGCGCCCGACACGGCTTGGTACGTCGAGTAGATGAGGCGGCGCAACCCGGCCTCGACGTGCAGCGGCTTGAGCACCGGCATCGCCGCCATCGTCGTGCAATTGGGATTGGCGACGATGCCCTTGCGGATGTCGGCCAGGGCGTGGGCGTTGACCTCGGGTACGACCAGGGGCACGTCCGGGTCCATCCGCCACGCCTTGGAGTTGTCGACCACGACCGCTCCCGCGGCTGCGACCCTCGGCGCCAACTCAGCGGATGCGTCCGCGCCGACGGAGAACAGGGCGATGTCGAGGCCGGAGTAGTCGGCTGTCCACGCGTCTTCGACCTCGATGTCACCGCCGAGCCATGAAAGGCGCCTGCCGGCGCTTCGGGGGGATGCGAAGTAGCGCAGTTCCGCGATCGGGAACTTCCGTTCGGCCAACAACGTGCGCATCACCGTGCCCACCTGCCCGGTGGCGCCGACGATGCCGATGCGGAGGCCATCGCTCATCGCCTCAACGCTCCAACTCGAAGGCGGCGTGCAACACCTGCACTGCGTGCTCGACCTGGCGGTCGCGCACGACGCAGCTGATACGGATGGGCGAGGTCGAGATCATGTCGATGTTCACGCCTTCGTTGGCCAGTGTCTCGAACATGGTGGCGGCGACACCGGGATGCGTCTTCATGCCGGCGCCGATGAGCGACACGCGCGCGATCTCCTTGTCGGCAATCACCCCGGTGCCGCCGATCTCCTCTTGCAGGCCATTGGCGACGCGGAGACTCGCTTCAACGTCGGACTTGGGCACGGTGAAGGAGATATCGGTGACGCCCTGCACCGACACGTTCTGCACGATCATGTCGACGTTGACGTGGCTGTCGGCGAGGGCTCGGAAGAGGCGGGCGGCGATGCCGGGCTTGTCGTCGACGCCGGTCACGGTGATCTTGGCCTCCGAACTGTCGGAGATCACGGCGGAGATGATCGGTTGTTCCATGGTGGGGTCCTCTTCCCGGATCCAAGTGCCCGGCTCCCAGGTGAAGCTCGAGCGGACATGCAGCGGCACCTTCCAGGTGCGGGCGAATTCGACCGAGCGCATCTCGGGCTTGGGGCAGCCACTGGCGCACATCTCGAGCATTTCCTCGAACGACACCAGGTTGATGCGACGAGCCGTTTGCACCAGGCGAGGATCGGCGGTGAAGACGCCCGAGACATCGGTGTAGAGCTCGCAAGCGTCGGCTCCGAGCGCGTGCGCAAGGGCGACCGCGGTGGTGTCGCTGCCGCCCCGTCCGAGGAAGGTGACGTCCCGTGTGTCGGTGCTCATGCCCTGGGCGCCACCGACAACGGGCACCTTTCCGGCGGCGAGCGCCTCGCGCAGGCGGTCACTGCGGATCTCGGTGATCTTGGCCTTGGTGTGGACGCTGTCGGTCATGATCCCGGCCTGGCTGCCGGTGTAGCTGGCGGCGTCGACGCCGAGGTCGTGGAGGGCCATCACCAGCAGCGCCGTGGTCTTGCGCTCGCCGGCGGTGATGAGCATGTCCATCTCCCGGCCCGGCCGGACGCTGCTGACCTCGCCGGCGAGACGGATGAGGTCGTCGGTTTCCTTGCCCATGGCGCTGACGACGGCCACGACGTCGCTGCCCTGGCGGTGCGTGCGCGCCACGTGATCCGCCACTTGACGGATGCGCTCGGGGTCGGCCACCGAGGTGCCGCCGTACTTCTGCACGACGAGGGGCATGGCTCTCGAGTCTACGGGCGGCGCCCTACGCCATTCCCGCCATTGTGAGGGCGGCGTCGGGAGCGCCAGCGACCAGCCGCCACGTGAGCGGAGCGGCTTCTCTGCGCAGCGAACCGACGAGTAGCGTTCTTCGCCATGCCTACGGACAAACGGGAGCGTCAGCGCGCCGGTCGGGAGTCCCGTCGCCTGGCGGCGCGGGAGGCCCAACGCAGGGCGGCGCGGCGCCGTCAGATCATCAGCGTGGCCGTGTTGCTCGCCGTCGTCGTCGGGATCGGGCTGCTCATCAGCATCACCGGCGGCAAGGACGACAACGGCGCCTCCGACCTGGCGGCCAAGGGCTCGACCACCACCGTCAAGGACGGCTCCACCACAACCGCTGATCCGGCCGCCGACAAACCGGGAGCAGCTGCGACCAAGGTGGGAACCTCGCCCTGTCCTCCCGCCGAAGGCGCCCCGGAGCCCAAGAAGGCGTTCGACGGCGCGCCGATGGAGTGCCTCACCGCTGGCGCCACCTACACGGCGACCGTCGAGACAGATGCCGGATCCTTCACCGTCGCCCTCGACCAGAAGAAGGCTCCGAAGACGGTCAACAGCTTCGTCTTCCTGTCGCGTTATCGCGCGTACGAAGGCGTGCCGTTCCACCGGGTAATTCCGGGCTTCGTCGTCCAGGGCGGCGACGTCGAGAGCGGCACCGGAACCGGCGGACCCGGGTACGAGTACGCCGACGAGCTTCCGAAGGCCGGCGAGTACCAAATTGGTTCGCTGGCCATGGCCAACTCCGGTCCGAACACCAACGGATCACAGTTCTTCGTCATCACCGGCGACCAGGGCGTGCAACTCCCTCCGAGCTACTCGTTGTTCGGAAAGGTCACCGACGGCATGAGTGTCGTGAAGAAGATCGAGGCCGACGGCGACGCCAGCGGGACGCCGAAGGTCATCCACAAGATCGTCAAGGTGACGATCTCCGAGAAGGGATAGCTGGAACAAATGGCAGCCAAGCAGTGGAACTCCCCGCCCGAGATGGTCATCGATCCGTCGAAGCGATACACCGCCAACATGTCGACCTCGATGGGTGATCTGGTGATCGCCCTCGACGCCATCGCCGCGCCGAAGACGGTCAACAACTTCGTCTTCCTCGCTCGCGAGGGGTACTACGACGGGGTCATCTTCCACCGGATCATTCCGGGCTTCATGTGTCAGGGCGGCGACCCCACCGGGTCGGGCCGCGGCGGCCCCGGCTACAAGTTCGCCGACGAGCTCCCCAAGCCCCGCCAATACGAGATCGGGTCGTTGGCCATGGCCAACGCCGGCCCCAACACCAACGGCTCCCAGTTCTTCATCATCTCCGGACCTTCCGGCGTCGGCCTCCCGCCGCAGTACTCCCTCTTCGGCAAGGTCGTGAAGGGTCTCGACGTGGTCGACCAGATGGAGAAGGTCAAGACCGGCTCCGGCGACAAGCCCGTCCAAGACCTCACCATCAACAGCATCGAGATCACCGAAGCCGACTAACGGTTCGTTCTGGGTGGATCTGCCCGTCCATGCGACGGGTAGATCGGCCCAGAACGCTGAGAGCAGTCCGGGCTACGGGAGTTGGTCGGCGGGGAGGTCGTTGCCGGCGAGCCAGGCGGCGACGTTGCCGGCGCCGGCGGCCCGCCAGGTGCCGCCATCCGGAGAGCGGATGAGGGCGGTCTGCTCGTCGATGCCGACGACCGCACAGCTGGCGGGGGCGAGCTCGAACGTGCGGCGGGCCTTCTCGTGCGACCAGGTGTTGGCGTGGGGAATCACCGTGAGCCCGTTGACCAGACCGAGTCCGAGGGTGAAAGCGCCGCCCCGGGGGTCGATCATCGGGTCGCACAGCACCATGGCGCCGGCGGACGAAGCGGCGAGCACGGCGCCTCCGTTCCACGCCTCGACGATCGCCGACCAGGCCGCCGAGTCCTTCAGCACGGAGCGAAGGTGCAGGGGCGAACCGCCCCCGAGGTAGATGAAGCGAGCCGACCGGATGGCCTCCACATTCGCCAAGTCTTCGGCGTCGGGACGCGCCAACACCATCAGCCCGCGGACCGTGCCACCCAAGGTTGCGAACCACTCGGCCGCCGTGTCGACGGCCCGTTGGGGGTGCTCGTAGGCCGCCGCCGTCGGGAGCACGAGCACCTCCGATCCGCCCGATGCCTCCAACAGCTCCCGATCGAACGAACAACCCTCGCGCCACTCCATGCCGCCGACGAGGGCGAGGGTTCCGCTCACGACTCGGCGCCCGGTCCGAAGCGGTCTGACTTGACGGCGATTCCCTGCACGATCACTCCTGATCGATGACAGTCAGTGATGGCGAAACCGGCGGTGCGGATGTCGTCGAGCGTCGAACGGTCGAGATGGCACCCGGCGCCGAAGCTCCGACTCCAGAGCGGGGTGATCGCCGATTGCAGGCGCCCACGCGTGCCCGTCGCCTGCACGTGCTCGAGGAACAACAGACGCCCGTCGGGCTTGAGCAGACGGCGGATCTCGGCCAAGGCGGCGGCCGGCGAGGGCACGGTACACAGCACGAGGCTGGCCACGACGGTGTCAGCGAATCCATCGGGCAGGCCGGAATCCTCGATCCCCGATTCATGCACCTCGACCGGCACGGCCGCCGACGACACCCGCTCGAGTAGGCGGCGTCGCATGGCACCGTCCGGCTCCAACACCACCACGCGATCGACGTCGCGGTAATAGGGAATGTTCCGTCCCGTTCCGCCGCCGACCTCGACGACCTGGCCCCGGGCTTCGGCCACCAACCGCCGGCGCCGTTCGCCCATGCCCACACGGTCGACGATCCCCATGAATGGGTCGTAGAAAAAGGCGTGGATGGGGTGGCTTGCGGTCGGCACGACGTGTCTCAACCTAGGGTCAATGCGTGGCGGCCGCTGATACTGCTGGCGAGGAATACACCGAACGCCTGCACCGGAAGGGCGCGGCCCGCTGGAAGCAAGCGCTCGATGTGCAGCGCCCCTACCGCTGGAATCTCCGTCGCCTCGACCCCGGCTTCACCCTCGACCTCGGCTGCGGCCTCGGACGGAACCTCGCCCACCTCGGGGGCCACGGCGTCGGCGTCGATCACAACCCGACGTCCGTCGCTGCTTGTCGCGCCGCCGGACTCGAGGCGTACCTCCCCGAGGAGTTCGCGGCGACGCCCCACGCCGATTCGTCGGGTCGCTTCGACTCACTGCTCGCCGCCCACCTCCTCGAGCACCTGCGCATGGACGATGCCATCGCCCTCGTGCGCGACCACCTCCGATTTGTGCGACCCGGCGGCAAGGTCATCATGATCACTCCCCAGCGCCAGGGCTATGCCAGCGATACCACCCACGTCACCTACGTCGACTTCGCGGGTCTACAAGCCATCGCCTCTGGACTCGACCTACGTGTCGAGCGGCGTTTCTCCTTTCCGTTCCCATGGCCCATCGTCGGCAACGTCTTCACCTACAACGAGTTCGTGATGGTCGCCCGCCGGCCCTGATCGGATGTCGTCGTGCCGTCGCCCCAAGCTCCCAACCTCGTTGCACGTGCCGTCTGCGTGCGACCCATTGGAGCAGCGACCCGGGCCGTCGGTAGCCTCACCTGCTTATGGCTATCAAGCGCATCGGCATCGTCGGATCGGGAATCATGGGCTCGGGCATCGCCGAGGTGGCGGCCAAGGCCGGCCTCGACGTGATCCTCCGCTCGCGGAAGCAGGAGTCGGCCGACGCCATGATCGCCGGGCTCGAGAAGTCGCTGGCCAAGCAGGTCGAGCGGGGCAAGCTCTCCGA
>JBKJLN010000149.1:0-10140 GCA_046596935.1 Acidimicrobiales bacterium | reverse complement strand
GTGAAGCGCACGGTCGGATCGGAGACCTATGCACGCGCCGTGGCCGTGGCCAAGGAGCACATCCTCGCCGGTGACGTCTTTCAGGTGGTGCTTTCGCAACGGTTCGACCTCGATCTCGACGCCGATCCGTTCGACCTCTACCGATCACTGCGCCAGGTGAACGGATCGGCGTCGAGGTCGAGGTCGAACCGTTGCGACAGCACAACCTGAAAGACATCACCGGCGAGGATGTGCTCCTTGGCCACGGCCACGGCGCGTGCATAGGTCTCCGATCCGACCGTGCGCTTCACGTCGGGCAACGGATCGGAGGCGTCGGGGGGAAGGAAAACCGGTTCGTCGAGCGGGCGGGCGCCGTCGGCCGCCATGGTGTCGATGCGAGCCACCGCTGCGTCGTAGGCGGCGTCGAGATCGGCATCGTTCCACGTCGGATCGACGATCACGTTGCTGAGCAAGGTGACCCGCTGGCGCCAGTGGTCGTAGGCGGCGAGGTCGCCGATAACCGAGAGCACGGCGTCCGGAAGACCGTGGTCGTCATCGGGAACGTCGGGAAGGTGCTCGACCTCGCGCACGACGTCGTAGCCGAGGTAGCCGACGATGCCGCCGTGGAGCGGAGGAAGGTCGGGAAGCGACGGCGAGCGGAAGACGTCGAGGAGCGCCTCCAGGGCCGCCAGAACGCCCTGGTCGCGAGGCACCGATTCCGGAAGTTCGCCGGTGACCTCGAGCACGCCGGATCTGGCCACGATCGTCGCCACGGGACGACGTCCGACGAAGGACCAGCGACTCCAGCGCTCGCGCTCGACCGACTCGAAGAGAAATGCGTGGTCCTCGTCGCTCCCGGCGAGGCGGGCGAAGGCCGCCACCGGCGTGGTGAAGTCGGCCAGCACCTCCCGCCACACGGGCACGACCGAATGGCCGTTCGCCAGTGCGCGAAAGTCGCTACGACTCGGGAACGAGGTCACGGAGATTGCGAAAGAAGCAGGAGTATTCGCCGGTCGCGCATGCGCCCTTGCCCTGCTGATCGACGACGAACAGCAGGACGTCACCGTCACAGTCGAACTGAGCCGTCTTCACGATCTGGATGTCGCCGGAGGTGTCGCCTTTGGCCCAGCGCTCGGCTCGACTGCGGCTCCAATAGACCATGCGGCCGGTGTCGAGGGTCTCCCGGAGGGTGGCCTCGTTCATCCACGCCAGCATGAGGATCTTTCCCTCGGTGTCCTGAGCGATGGCCGGGATCAGCCCATCGGTCGTCCACGTCAGGTCCTCGATGCGGGTGATGTCCTTCAAGCTCACCGGTCGACGTTAGGTGAGGGCTGCGCCGGCTCCGAACTCAAAATCGGCAACAGGATCTGGAAGCGGGCTCCGCCGAGCGGGGACTCCTCCACCCAGATGCGCCCACCGTGACGGGCCACCAGTCGCCGGCAGATGGCCAAACCGAGCCCGGTTCCGGATATCTCGGACGCGTGCACACGATGAAACATCTCGAAGATCCGCTCCCGTTCATCCGCGGGGATACCGTCCCCGTTGTCGTCGACCGACACGAGCGCACCCTCGACGGTGTTCACGGACGCGACGCGCACATGGGGAACGCGTCCGGCGGGCGCGTACTTCACGCCATTGCCGATCAGGTTCTGGAAGATCTGGGCCAACTGCGTCTCCTCGCCGGGAACAACCGGAAGATCGCCGACCTCGACGATGGCGTTCCGCTCGGCGATGAGCGGCGCCAGCGCGGTCACGGCGAGGCCCATGACCACGTTGAGATCGATCGGACCCGGGACGAAGGCAGATCGATCGGCCCGGGCGAAGGTCAGGATTTCCTGAATGAGCCGACGCATGCGCTCCAACGAGGTCGTGGCCGAGACGAGCCATTTCAACGCCATCGGATCAAGGTCGTCGCCGAACTCCGATCGCAACATCTCGAGATACCCGTACGCCACTTGGAGGGGCTGGGCCAGGTCGTGGCTGGCGATCGAGGCGAAGCTGTTGAGCTCGTCGTTGCTCCGACGAAGCTCGCGATTCTGCTTCTCCAATTGCGCCAGCGCGCTGGACAACGCAGCATCGGCGTCGGGACTCGTCCCGACCGGCTCCGCATCAGCCTCCGAGCGGCCGACGACACTGAGGAGGAGGCGGATGACCTCCTGCGACGGCGCGCCCTTCTCGAGCACGGCCGCCGCCAGTTCTTGCTTTCCCGGCGCGCTGTCATCGGCGACGCTTCCCGAGACGATGACGGCCTTCGTTGCCGGCGACACCTCCAGGATGCGCGGAAGCACCTGCCACCCCGTCAGGCCTCCGGGCATCTCGACGTCGAGCACGATGATGTCGGGCTTGAGCGTCTCCGCCAGCTCGATCGCCTCGGCGCCGCTGCTCCCCTCGCCGACCACTTCGAACCATCCGCTGTGGGTGAGGATGAGCCCGAAGATCTGACGGATGACCGCCATGTCGTCGACGATCACGACGCTGGTGATCACGATCGATCCCGCTCCCGTGCGGGGACGGGACGGACGTGCAACCCGGCGGCGGCCAGCCGCTCCTTGGCCTCACCCACGGTGTGCTCGCCGAAATGGAAGATGGAGGCCGCCAGCACGGCGTCAGCGCCCCCGTCGCGCGCCCCTTCCACCAGGTGGTCGAGCGTGCCGACGCCTCCGCTGGCGATGACAGGGACGTTGCAGGCGTCGACCACCCTGCGGATCAAGGCGAGGTCGTAGCCGTCGCGCGTGCCGTCGCGGTCCATCGACGTGAGCAGGATCTCTCCGGCGCCGAGTTGCTCGACACGGGCCGCCCACTCCACCGCATCGACACCGGTCGGTCGCCGGCCGCCGTGGGTGTGGACTTCGAAACGGTCCTCGCCGACCACCTGCCGGGCATCGATGGCGACGACAACGCACTGCGCTCCGAACTCCATGGCGATCTCGCTGATGACTTCGGGACGCTCGATGGCCGAGGTGTTCACGCCCACCTTGTCGGCCCCGGCTCGCAGCAGCCGTCGAGCATCGTCGACCGTCCGCACCCCTCCGCCGACGGTGAGGGGGATGAACACCTGCTCAGCCGTCCTCCGGACGACGTCGACCATCGTGTCGCGCTGATCGCTGGAGGCGGTGATGTCGAGGAAGACGACCTCGTCGGCGCCCTGGGCGTCATAGCGCGCCGCCAGGAGCGCAGGGTCTCCGGCCTCTCGGAGGTCGACGAACTTGACCCCCTTCACGACCCGCCCCGCATCGACGTCGAGGCACGGGATCACCCTCACCGACTGCATGCCGCCACCGCCTCCTCCACCGTGAAGCGGCTCTCGTACAGGGCCTTGCCGACGATGACCCCACGCACACCGGTCGCCCCGGCGAGCGTTCGGAGGTGATCGAGCGTGCCGACGCCGCCCGAGGCGATCACCGGCGTCGACGTCGCCGCCACGACGGCGGCCAGGCCCTCGACGTCGGGGCCGACGAGGGTGGCGTCGCGGGCGATGTTGGTGACCACGAAACTGGCGGCGCCGGCGAACTCGGGCCACGCAACCGCTTCGAGGAGATCGATGCCGCTGCGATCCTCCCAACCCCGGGTGCGGATCTCGCCATCCCAGTGATCGAGCCCGACGGCGACGCCACCGGGGTGAGCGGCGATGAGCGCCGCCGTAGCCGCCCGGTCGGCCACGGCCAGGCTGCCGAGCACCACCCGCGTGACGCCGGCGTCCAAGAGAGATCCATCGCGCACTCCCCCGCCGCTCTGCACCGGGAGCGGGTCGACGGCCGCGGCGATGGCCTCGACCACCGCACGGTTCGTGCCCTGCCCTCGAGAGGCGTCGAGATCGACGACATGGATCCAAGGCGCGCCGGCGTCGGCGAACCGCCGGGCCTGGGCCACGGGGTCGTCGCCGTAGATCGTCTCGCGGTCGATGTCGCCCTGATGCAACCGGACGCACCGACCACCACGGAGGTCGATGGCTGGATAGAGGTCGATCACCCCGGCCTCTCGGCGATGCCCACGAAGTTGCGAAGGATCTGCAGGCCCACCGGCCCTGACTTCTCCGGATGGAACTGGGTAGCCCAGATGTTCTCGCCGCCCTCCACGGCGACGACAGGCCCGCCGTAGTCGCAGGTGGCGAGGGTCGAGCCCGACGGCTCGACGGCGAAGGAGTGGACGAAGTACACCCAGGGATCGGCCCCGAGGTCGGCCAGCAACGGATCCTCGGGGCGGATGAACTCGAGCAGGTTCCATTGCATCTGGGGACGCTTCACCGTGTCCGGTAGGCGACGGAGACGACCGGGGAGGATGCCGAGCCCCTCCGCAGTTGGATCCTCTTCCGAGCCCTCGAACAGCAGTTGCATCCCCACGCAGATCCCGAGGAAGGGCGTCCCCGCATCGACGGCGGCGCGCGCCACCGCATCGAGGCCCGACCGGTGGAGCGCATCCATGCAGGCACCGAACGCCCCGACGCCAGGCAGCACCACTCCGGCGGCGCCCTCGGCTTCCTCCGGCGTCGTCACCAGCCGAGCATCGGCGCCGACATGCTGCAGGGCTTTCTGCGCGGAGTGGAGGTTCCCGATCCCGTAGTCGAGGACGGCGAGCACGCGCTAGAGCGAGCCCTTGGTCGACGGCACGGCGGTGCCTTCCACCCGGACGGCGTCGCGCAGGCATCGAGCGACGGCCTTGAAGACGGCCTCGAGGATGTGGTGGGTGTTGCGGCCGGCCCGGAGGCGCACGTGCAACGTGATGCCGGCAGCTGTGGCAAACGACTGCCAGAAGTGCTCACCGAGCTGGGGATCAAATGGCGGCGTGCCGAGGGGAACGGGGTCGAAGGGGCCGGGAAACTCACACTCGTACACGACGAACGGTCGACCCGACAGGTCGAGGGCGACCTCCACGAGTGCTTCATCGAGGGGCAGGAGGATGGAAGCGAATCGGCGCACCCCGGCCTTGTCGCCCAGCGCCTCGCGAAGAGCCTCCCCGAGGACGATGGCCACGTCTTCAACGGTGTGGTGGGTGTCGACGTGGAGGTCGCCAGATGCGCGGACGGTCAGGTCGAAACCACCGTGTTTGCCGAGCTGGGAGACCATGTGGTCGAAGAACGGCAGCCCGGTGTCGACCGTGGCGCTTCCCCCCGTGGCTCCGTCGAGCGACAACGTCACGTCGATGGTGGTCTCGGCCGTGCGACGCGAACGGCTGGCGACCCGGGCGGCGGCGCTCATGCCAACACCTCGGCCAGCGCCGTGAGGAATCGGTCGCCTTCGGCGGGCGTTCCGACGGTCACGCGCAGGCAGTCGTCGAGGCCGGGCCACGAACCGCAGTTGCGCACGAGCACCGACCGCTCGACGAGCGCCTGCCAGACGTCGTCCCCGCGTCCGCGCAACGGCCGGAAGAGGATGAAGTTGGCGTCGCTCGGCCATTGCTCCACCGCCAGCTCGGACAGTCCGTTCGCCAGTCGGACGCGCTCGTCGACGAGGGCACCGACGCGCGCTTCCATCTCGGCCGAATACTGCAGGGCCAGCACCCCGGCCCGCTGCTTGAGCACGTCGAGGTGATACGGCAGCGCCCGATCCCACAGGGCCTCGACGACCGGCTCAGGTCCCACGAGATAGCCGAGGCGCGACCCAGCCATCGACCAGGTCTTGGAGTAGGTGCGGGTGACGACGAGCGGGAGATCGTCGGCCACGGCATCGAGGGCCGTCCACGAGGAGAACTGTCCGTAGGCCTCATCGACGACAACCAGGCCAGGGGCGAGGTCGAGCACCTCGTCTAGCACGTGACGAGGCTCGGCCCGACCCGTCGGATTGTTGGGTGAACAGATGAACGTGAGCGCCGGCTCGGCCTCGGCCAGCACCCGCTTGACCTCGCCGACATCGAGGAGGAAGTCGGGCCCCCGCCCTCCGACCGCCACCGCAGTCGAGGTGCGGAGTCCGATCTGGCCGTGCATGGCATACGTCGGTTCGAAGACGGCGCACGCTCGGCCCGGGCCGCCGTAGGTGAGGAACAACGTCTGGAGCACTTCGTTGCTCCCGTTGGCCACGAAGATGCGCTCGGGCGTCACTCCGTGGAACTCGCCCAGGGCGGTTCGCAACTCGGTGGCGTGGCGATCGGGATAGCGGTTGAAGTCGATGCACTCGAGCTCGGCCACGACGTCGCCGATCCACGCAGCCGGTGGCGCGTAGGGCGACTCGTTGGTGTTCAGGCGGACGTCGACATCGACCTGGGGCGAGTGATAGCCCTGCAGCTCGCCGAGATTGTCGATCGGCGTGGGGAACGTCATCGGGGCGACCGCATCCGGACGGACTCGGCGTGGGCGGGAAGGCCCTCGGCCTCGGCGATGGCGGCGACGTGGGGCGCGAGGCGGGCCAGCGTGGCCTGCTCGACCGAGACGACGTGGATGTGCTTGGCGAAGTCGTCGACCCGAAGCGCGCCGGCGAAGCGGGCCGACCCGTAGGTCGGGAGCACATGGCTCGGTCCCGCGATGTAATCGCCCACGCTCGCCGGCGCGTACGACCCGGTGAACACGGCGCCGGCATGCCGAACGAGCGGAAGTAATGCGTCGGGGTCGGCGGTCATCAGCTGCAAGTGCTCGGGGGCGATGGCATTGGCGACTTCGATCGCCTGTTCGGGCCCATCGACCAGCGCAACGTAGGAGTTCCGCTCGAGGTTGTCGATGATGGTGTCGCGCCGCGGGGAGTTGGCCGCCAGCTTTTCCACCATGGCGGTGATCCGATCGGCGGCGTCTTCGCTCCAGGTGATGAGCCAGGCCAGGCCGTCGGGTCCGTGTTCGACCTGCACGATCAGATCGATGGCGGCGAACTCGGCGGGGGTCGTCTCGTCGGCCACAACGACCACCTCGGAGGGCCCGGCGAACGACGAGGGCACTCCGACGATGCCGCTCACCTCTCGCTTGGCCTGCGAGACATAGATATTGCCCGGCCCGACGATCACGTCGACCGGCCGGATCGACTCGGTGCCGTAGGCCATGGCGCCGATCGCCGCCGGTCCGTTGCAGCCATAGACCTCGTCGACCCCGGCCAGCGCCGCTGCGGCCAGGATGCCCGGCGCCACGGTTCCCGTCGTGCGATCGGGCGGCGAGCACAGCACGACCTCGGGCACACCGGCGACGCGCGCCGGGATGACGGTCATGAGCACGGTCGAGATCAGAGGCACGGCGCCGCCGGGCACGTACACCCCGGCCCGGTCGACCGGGCGTCGCAATTCGCGTACGACGAGGCCGTCCTTCTCGTACCTGGCGTCGTCATGGAGCTGTTCGCGGTGGTAGGCGAGCACGTTGGCCCGAGCCGCTTCCAGCGCCTCCCGCAGCAGCGGCGGAATGGCGGCGAGGGCGGCGTCGAGTTCGCCCGGCGGCACCCGCAGGTGTTCGGGCCGCACGCCGTCGAAGCGTTCGGTCAGGTCGAACAGGGCCTCGTCGCCGCGGGCGCGCACGTCGGCCAGCAGGGCTTGGACCTCAGCGACCGGCGGCTCGGTGGCGGCCTTCGGGCGCGGGATCGCGTTCCGGAGGTCGCCGGTGGCGCCGCGGAGGTCGAGTCGGCTGAGCATGAGGGTTCGATGTTACGGGGGCCCGTGGGGAATGATCGATCGGAATGTCGGCCCGTGATCGATCCCCGAGGCGCAGCCCCCGGCCCGAGCTGTCGTCGGTGTCGACGGCCCTCGATGACCTGACTCGGCGCCTTTCGGCCATGGCCGATGCTGCGGTCGGCACCGAAGAGGACATCTCGGTCGAGCTGTTCGAGATCGAGCGCTCCCTCCGCAGTGCCCAACGGAGGCTCTCCAAGCTGGTCTGATCAACCGAACTGGGGGGCGAAACCAAGCTCGGCGGCGTCCGAAGACGCCGCCGAGGGGGCTGAGCGGGGCGGCGGTCCCCGGCTCTGCCGACGGATAACGAGGTTGCGGGAACCTGTCCTCCGTTGCGCCCACGATACCGGCGTGGCTGCGCTACATGGCATCGCCCGAAAGGTCAGCTGTCACACGCGAAACGCACTCGGGCAGAAGTCGTTCAGCACACAGTCGCCGCAGCGGGGTTTGCGGGCGAGGCAGACGCGCCGACCGTGGAGGATGAGGCGTAGGGAGAACAGGCCACGGTCGTCGGGGCGCAGCATTGCATTGAGCTCGTGCTCGACCTTGACCGGGTCATCGAGTGCCGTGATGCCAAGGCGTTTGACGAGGCGCCCCACGTGGGTGTCGACCGGAAGGCCTGGCAGACCGAGGGCGACACTCCGCACGACATTCGCCGTCTTGCGACCGACGCCGGGCAGGGTGACGAGCTCCTCGATGTCGGCCGGCACCTGGCCGTCGTAGCGCTCGAGCAGGGCGGCGGCCATGCCGAGCAGGCTTCTGGCTTTGCTGCGGAAGAACCCGGTCGAGTGGATCTCGACCTCGAGCTCGGCCGGTTCGGCCGCCGCGAGTGCTTCGGGCGTCGGGTACTTGGCGAACAATGCGGGCGTCACCTTGTTGACGTTCTCGTCGGTCGACTGGGCCGAGAGGATCGTCGCCACGAGGAGCTCGAAGGCGTTGTCGTGGCGAAGGGCGCACAGTTCGACAGGCGTCCCGGGATACTCGGGCTCGATGCGCCGAAAGGTCTCGAGTGCCCGACCCTTGGGTGAGCGGGGTCGGGCCACGGGGAGCGGAGGTTACTGTTCCGGCCGTGCACCACGTCGAGGTCAAGCGGCAGATGCACGCCGCCGACATCGCCGCAGTGAGCGAGCTCCTCGACGTCGCCGCCGCCGCCGACGGGCACCGTCCGCTGGGCGAGCACCAGTGGCTCGATCTCGTGCAGGGCGGACGTCGAGGTTTCGCCGGCTTCGTCGCCTGGGAGCCCGGTCACGGCCATCCGGTCGGCTACGCGCAGCTCACCCGTGGCGACGCCAGCTGGGCCCTGGAGTTCGTCGTCGACCCCCACCACCGCGCCGACGAAGAGCAGTCGATCGGATCCGACCTCCTGTGCGCAGCCATCGACCTGGTGGGGGCCGAGGGTGGAGGCCACGTCCACCTCTGGGTGCCGAAGCCAACCCCGTCCCACGACGCCATCGCCGCCGCCGCCGGTCTGGCGCGGGGGCGCGATCTCCTGCAGATGCGACGGCCCCTCCCGGTGGCTCATGCCGACTGGTCGCTCGACCCCATCCGTCCGTTCGTCGTGGGCCAAGACGAGGACGCCTGGCTGCGGGTGAACAACCGGGCCTTCGCCTGGCATCCAGAGCAGGGCAACTGGGACGCGACCACGCTGAAGGAGCGAGAGAACGAGATCTGGTTCGACCCGGCGGGCTTCCTGCTCCACGAGCGCGACAACCAGTTGGCCGGGTTCTGTTGGACGAAGGTCCACGTCGACCACGAGCCTCCCCTCGGCGAGATCTACGTCATCGCCGTCGACCCGGCGTTCCACGGACTCGGCCTCGGCCGGGCGCTCGTCCTGGCGGGGCTCGACGATCTGCATCGCCGTGGCCTGACCGTCGGCATGCTCTACGTCGATGCCGACAACACCGCCGCCGTGGGGCTGTACCGCAAGCTCGGCTTCGAGGTCGACCACATCGACCGGGCCTACACCGGCGACGTGCCCCCCTCTCCTTCTGACACCTGAAGTCGGCGCCAGAGCGCCGACTTCAGGTGTCAAAAGCGGCGAGGTCGGCCCGATCAGCCGAGACTGACGCCGACAGCCGAGCCGATGGCGTAGGGCACCCCGGCGGCGAGGGCAGCGATGGCCAGCTGCCGGGCCGCCGACGGGACGGCCGGGCGCTCGGTGAAGCGGGCCAACAGCACGCCGATGACCACGGCGGCGATCACCCCGAGCACGATCGAGGCGAAGACGGCGGCAGTTCCGGAGACGAAGAACCACGGGGCCAGCGGCACGAGGGCGCCGACGGCGAACGCACCGAACGATGTCGTAGCCGCTTGCACCGGAGCACCCAGCTCCTTGGGATCGATGCCGAGCTCCTCCCGCGCATGGGTCTCGAGGGCCAGCTCGGGGTGGGCCATCATCTCTGTGGCCAGGCGGTCGGCGGCGTCGGGGGCCACTCCCCGACTCCGATAGATCTGCGCTAGCTCGCGACGCTCGCCCTCCGGTCGGTGGGCGATCTCAATCCGCTCGAGCTCGAGCTCGCGCTCGAGCAGTTCCTTCTGCGCCTTCATCGAGACGTACTCGCCGGCGGCCATGGAAAAGGCGCCGCCGAG
>JBKJLN010000072.1:0-9072 GCA_046596935.1 Acidimicrobiales bacterium | reverse complement strand
CGCCAACTCGGCGAGGATCAGCGCAGCGCCGCCGGCGGAGTGACCGACGCCGAAGGGGCGATCCAGACCGGCGTCGTCGACCACGGCCAGTGCATCGAGGGCGAACCCGTGCCAGCTCTGACCCGCCGACGATGGCGGCGTGTCGCCGTGACCCCGTTCGTCGAAGACGACGGATCGGAAATCGCCCTGCAGTTCCTTCGCCAACGGACGCCACACGTGACCGTGGAAACCGGTTGCGTGGGCGAACAGGATCGGAGGCCCGTTCCCGCCCAGATCGGTGAAGGCGACGGCAAGGCCATCGGGAGTCTCGGCACGTTCCATCGCCGGCGAACGTAGTGCCCGGCAGCCGACCACCCTCCTGACGCCGGTGTTTCCACCCGCCCTCCGTCGGGTATCCGCCAAGTGGAGGGTTCATGAGACTGCACGTCGACTTGACGCTGCCAACCGAAGCGCGGCTGATCAGCCAGACGCGACGCGTCTTCACCGGGTATCTCCAGGAGATGGGGGTCGACGGCGACGATGTGTCCGATGTCGCCATCGCCCTCTCGGAGGCCTGTTCGAACGTCATGCGCCATGCGTTCACGGCCGACGGCGAGTGCTTCCATCTCATGGCCGAACTCACTCCGCAGGAGATCCTGCTCGTGGTCGAGGACGAAGGCCGGGGGATCCCGCCCGGAGCGGGCTCGCAACACCACGACGTCGATGCGACGTCGGGTCGTGGGCTTCACCTGATTCGTGAGCTCATGACGTCGGTCCAGGTCGAGACCACGCCGATGCGACAAGGCACCCGGCTTTCGATGCGGAAGTCGCTACGGGCTGCGGGGCTCAGCGCCGAGGATTGATCTTCCGGCGCCATTCGCCCAGGGCAACGGCGCGGGCGGCGTTGGCGCCGGGTGCACCGTGCACCCCGCCGCCGGGGTGAGCGGAGGCCGACCCCAGGTAGAGGTTGGCGATTGGCGTCTCCGGGCGACCCATGCCAGGCACCGGTCGGAAGACCAGTTGTTGGTGCAATTGCGCAGTGCCTCCGCCGAGGGCACCACCCACGAGGTTGGCGTTGGCGGCCTCGAGCGAGTGTGGCGTGAACACGTGGCGGCCGCGAACCAATCCCCGGAAGCCGGCCGCCAATCGCTCGACCTCGTCCTCCATGCGGCGCACGAACTCGTCCGTCTCCCGCTGGTCCCATGAGCCGGTGAGGTCGCCGCCGGCGTCGCCCCGGATCTCGTTGGGCACGTGGGTGTAGGCCCACGCCGTCTCCTTGCCCTCGGGCTGGCGGGTCGGGTCGGTCATGCTCTGCTGACCCAGCAGGAGGAACGGGCGCGCCGGGATGCAGCCGGTGGAGTATTGGGCACTGATGGTCGTGAGCATGTCGACGCTCTCGACGACATGGACCGTGCCCGCGCGTCGCGCCTCCTCCGCCGCCCAGGGGATGGGCCCGTCGAGCGTCCAGTCGACCTTGAACGTGGCCAGGTCCCAGCTGAACTTGCGGATGTCCTTCACCGTCGACGGCGGCAGATGCTCCTCGCCGATCAGGTCGAGGTAGAGCGACGGAGCGGCGACGTCGGCGATGACAGCTCGAGTGGCCTCGATCTGGGTGCCGTCGTCGAGTTCGACCGCCACCGCCTTGCCGTTGCGGACGACCACTTTGCCCACCCTCGATGAGCACCGCACCTCGCCTCCGCGCGACTCGAGTCGCCGGACGAGGGCGGCGATCAGCTGGCCCGCTCCGCCTTCCGGCACCGGCCAGCCGACTGACTGGCCGAGCGACATCAACAGCCAGCCGAAGAAACCCCCGATCGCCGTCTCCGGGGTGAAGTCGGCGTGGAGGGTGTTGCCGGCCAGGAATCGCCGAGCGGCGTCGCCGGCGAACTCCTCCTCGCCCATCCTCCGCACGGGCAGAGTGGCGAAACGGGCGAAGCGCAACACCTCTGACGGACGCAGTTTCCCCACCAGGCGCAGACCGCTTCGGAGAGGCGGGAAGGGCGTGAACAGCGCGCCCAGGATCGCCGGGCCGACGCGTTCCCAGAGCTCGTACAACGCCTTCCAAGCATCGCCGTCTCCCGGGGTGATGGCGTTCAGGGAGTCGACGGTGACATCGAGGTTGGTCGACAACACCGGGCAACTGCCGTCGACGTGCGGGTGGGCCAGCACGATCGGCGCACGGCGCCACCGCAGGCCGTAGTCCTCGAGGCCGAGGCGTCGCACGATGGGGGAGGCGGCGGCGAGGGGATAGAAGGCACTGAACTCGTCGTTGATGTATCCGGGCTCGATCAGTTCGCTCGACTTCACGGCACCACCCGGTCGGTCGGCGCTCTCGCACACCACGACCGACCAGCCACGATCGGCAAGGAGGTTGGCGGCGACCAGGCCGTTGGGCCCTGATCCGATCACGACGACGTCGGGCACCGACCGAGACTACGCAACCAACTGGCCGGGTACGGTCGCCCGCACATGCCCGAGTCCCCTCCCTCCCCGTCCCCGCGCAAGCTCGAGACAGGCCTGCGCGAGCCCGAGACCAACCCGTGGGGCATCGACGACGGGTATCGCGATGTCGACGACGTCTGGCACGACGCCCCCGAAGCGACGGTGCGATCGATCCTGAGCGCCATGGGCGCTGACGCCGCTCAGCCCCCCGCGGGCCCTCCGGTCTGGATCGTCCGCCACGGTGAACGGATCGAGTTGGCCGGTCGGTGGGAGTTGCACACCGAGGACGGTGAGAGCCAACGGGTTGCAGGATCGATGCCGTCACCGCCGTTGGGATATCACCGGCTCTTCCGCGAGAGCGACGGTCACGGTGTCCGGCTCATCGTGACGCCCGAGCGCTGCCACCTCCCGGACGATCTCCGGATCTGGGGCTGGGCCGTGCAGCTCTACGCGCTGCGATCGGCGGCGTCATGGGGAATGGGCGACCTGGGCGATCTCCGCCGGCTCGGCTCGTGGTCAGCGGGCAAGGGAGCGGGCCTGGTCCTGCTCAACCCGCTGCATGCGTCGATTCCCGTGGCCGGTCAGCAGCAGGCCAGCCCCTACTACCCGAGCAGTCGCTGCCACCGCAGCCCGCTGTACCTTCGGGTCGAGGACGTTCCCGGCGCCGCCGCCGTCGGAGCCGACCTCGAAGCCGCGGCCATCGCCGGGCGGGCCCTCAACGAGGACCGATCGATCGATCGCGACGCCGTGCTGTCCTTGAAGCTGGGCGTGCTCCGCACGATCTTTGGGGCGTTCGCAGGGAGTGCGGTCTTCGATCAGTTCATCGCCGAGGGCGGCGAAACCCTCGAACGATTCGCGGTGCATTGCGTGCTGGCCGAGGACCACGGCGGCGACTGGCGCACCTGGCCGGTCGACTTTCGTCACCCCACCACCTTCGAGGTGCGCCAGGTCATGGTCACCGATCGCCAGCGGGTGCGGTTCCACCAATGGTTGCAGTGGGTTCTCGACCAGCAGCTGCAGGCGGCCGGTGCGTCCGTCGGACTGATGCAGGACCTGGCCATCGGCGTCGACCCCGGCGGCGCCGACGCCTGGATGTGGCAGGACGTGCTCGCACCGGGCATGTCGGTCGGAGCGCCACCCGACGAATACAACACCCAGGGCCAGGATTGGGGACTGCCGCCGTTCGATCCGTGGAAGCTGCGCGACGCCGCCTACGAGCCGTTCGTGCAGACCGTGCGCGCCGGGTTCCGCCACGCCGGCGGCCTCCGCTTCGACCACGTGATGGGGCTCTTCCGGCTCTTCTGGGTGCCGCAGGAGGCAACGGCCAAAGAGGGCACCTACGTGCGTTACCAGTACAACGATCTCCTCGACATCCTCGCCCTCGAGAGCCACCGCGCCGGTGCCTACGTGGTCGGAGAGGATCTCGGAACCGTCGAGGACTTCATGCGCGAGGAGTTGGCGTCTCGCAATGTTTTGTCTTATCGCTTGCTGTGGTTCGAGGACGAGCCTCCCCGTGCCTTCCCCGAGAAGGCGCTCGCCGCCATCACCACCCACGACCTGCCGACGGTCGCCGGGCTGTGGACGGGCTCCGACCTCGCCGCACAACGCGACCGCGACATGTCACCGAATGAAGATTCCACCGCGCAACTCGTCGGCCGCATCCGCGACTGGACTGGTCTCGACGCTTCGACGTCGGTGACCGAAGTGTCCCAGCGGGTCCACGAGCTGCTGGGCGAAGCACCGTCGGCCATCGTGACGGCCACCCTCGACGACGCCCTCGGCGTCGAGCAACGACCGAACTATCCCGGGACGACCGGCGGCACCAACTGGTCGCTGGCGCTTCCACTGTCCCTCGAGGACATCGAGACCGACCCCCGGGTCGCCCGCATCAGCCAAACCTTGTCGGAGCGGTAGAGAATCAGGCCATGGATCTCCACGACCTGCCGGTGCAACCGCCGGTGTCGCCGATGTTGGCCAAAGCGGCCAACGAGTTGCCGGTGGGTGACGCCTTCGCCTACGAGCCCAAGTGGGACGGCTTTCGGTGCATCGTCTTTCGTGCGGGCGACGAGGTGTTCCTCGGCAGCCGAAACGAGCGTCCCCTGACTCGCTACTTCCCCGAACTCGTGCCCCCCATCCTCGAACAGCTGCCCGAGAGGATCGTCCTCGACGGAGAGATCGTCATCGCGTCGGCCACCGGTCTCGACTTCGATGCGCTCCAACTCCGGATGCATCCGGCCGAGTCGCGTGTGAAGAAGCTGTCGGTGGAGATCCCGGCGTCGTTCGTCGCCTTCGACCTGCTGGCCCTCGGCGACGTCGACGCCCGTCAACTGCCTCTCTCCGAACGGTGGCGGATCCTCACCGAGGTGCTCGAGAACGTCGAGCCACCGCTCTACCTCACCCCTTCCACCCGAGACGCCGAGCGAGCGCGGGATTGGTTCGACCGATTCGAGGGGGCGGGCCTCGACGGCGTCGTTGCCAAACGTCTCGACACCACCTATCGGGAGAGCGAGCGCGTCCACATCAAGGTGAAGCACGCGCGGACGGCCGACTGTGTGGTCGCCGGGTTCCGCTGGCACAAGAGCGGGGGTGTGGTCGGATCGCTGCTGCTCGGGCTCTTCGACGCCGACGGAACGCTTCACCACATCGGGGTCATCGGAGCCTTCCCCATGACCGTTCGTCGCGCGCTTGTCGACGAGCTGGCCCCGCTGCGGGAGGGGGCGTTGGAGGGGCACCCGTGGCGCACGTGGGCCGAGGCCGCCGCCTCCGAGGGATCACAGCGTCTTCCCGGAGCGACCAGTCGGTGGAATGCGAAGAAGGACCTGTCGTGGGAGCCGTTGCGATGTGAGCGCGTGGTCGAGATCCGCTACGACCAGCTCCAGGGAGACCGTCTCCGTCACGCCGGCCAGTTCTCCCGATGGCGCCCGGACCGCGACCCTTCGAGCTGTACCTACGATCAGCTCGAAACGGTGGTGCCCGAGGAATTGGCCGGGGTCTTCGGCGCGTAGCCCCGCCCAGGATGAACAGCGCTCGCGTACAGTGCGCGCCATGCCTGGATTTCCGACGATCACCCATGTGGCCCTGACCGTGAGCGACCTCGACAGCTCCGTCGCCTGGTACGAGAAGCTGCTCGATGCCAAGCCAGTCCTCGACGAGGACACCGGCCCGTTCCGACACGTCGTCTGGTCGATCGGCTCGACGCTGCTGGGCCTGCACGGCTTCCCCGATGGGAAGGGCGGCGCGTTCGACGAGCGCAACCCCGGCCTCGACCACCTTGCGTTCCAGTGCGCTAGCCGCAGCGAGCTCGAGGAGTGGGAGAGCAAGCTCGACAGCCTCGGCATCGCTCACGGCGGAATCATCGACGCCGGCTACGGCTCGGGCCTGTCCTTCCGCGACCCCGACAACATCGCCCTCGAGTTCTTCGCACCTCCCGGAAGCTGAGTCAGGGCGGCGCGACACGCCCTCGCGCAGAACCGTTCAGAGAATCTTGGAGCCATTCGGCTTCGAGGCGCCCGAGGGGTGTCGAGGGTGGAGCACTGGTCATTGGCCAGAGCTCTTCGGCGATGGCCCGCCAGTTGGCGCCGGCGCCGAGCGAGGCCAGCACGGCATAGAGGCCCATGTTGATGCGCTGGATGAGCACGAAGCTCGGAGGGATGTTGCCGAACTTGGCCACGTCTCCCGAGCGGTTGAAGATCTTCTCCACGCTGGCTCGGGCGTACTCGTGGGTGAAGGTCGACCGCTCGTCCTGCAACACCGGCTCGTAGAAGTGTCCGAACCACTCGAGGACGTCGTCGCCCGACATGCCTGACCCGCGCTTGAGCACGTTGGCCGACTCCAGGATGCTGCGGTAGGCCTCGCCGTCGCGCTCGAGCACGATCGTTCGGATCATGCTCTCGAAGAGCTCGACCTCCGCCGGCTGGAACCGCTTCACCAGTCCGAAGTCGAGGAACGTCACTCGGCCGCCGGGCTCGAACAGGTAGTTGCCGGGATGGGGATCGCCGTTGAAGGAGTGCAGTCGGTAGAGGCTGCGGAACACGAAGCGGAAGATGGTCTCGCCGGCGAGATCCTGCTCCTCCCGGCTCCAGGTCTCGACCTCGGCCAGGCGTACCCCTCCGGCCAGTTCGGTGGTCAGGACTCGGCCGGTGCTCAGTTCGGGAACGACCTCGGGGACGTGGATGAAGGGATGTCCGCGGTAGAAGTCGGCGAAGAGTTGTTGGTTCTCGGCTTCGAGCCGATAGTCGAGTTCCTCGGTGAGCCGGTCGCGCAGCTCGTTCACGAGCGGTCCCGGCTCGAGGCCGGGGAACAGCATGCCGATGAGCCGGAAGAGGAAGTCGGTGTTGTCGAGATCCGCGGCGATGGCCTCGTCGACACCGGGGTACTGGATCTTGACGGCGACGGCTCTTCCGTCATGGGTCATGGCCCGATGGACCTGGCCGATGGAGGCGGCGGCGATCGGCACTGGGTCCCATTCGGCGAAGACTTGCTCGGGGCGCCGACCGAGCTCGGCCTCGATGACGCCGGCGGCGAGTCCGGGCGCCATCGGAGGCGCGTCCTGCTGCAGGCTGGCGAGGGCTTCGCGGATCGGCTCGGGGAGCCCGTCGTCGAGATAGCTCGCCATCTGGCCGAGCTTCATCAATGCCCCCTTCATGTTCCCGAGGGCCGCCGTCACCTCGGCCGCCGTCGCCAGCTCGAGCTCGGCGTCCAACTGCTGCTTCCGTTCCGCTGAGGCGAAGATCCGCTGCGCCTTGTTCGTAGCGGTAGCCGCCCCGAGGCGAGCGCCAACGCCCGCGAGCTGCCGATTCCTCGCGCTTCGGCCCGTTCGCATCCCGGGCGAGCTCGCAGCCGTGCCTTGTCGGCGAGAGGCGACGGTGCATCCGGCTGCGAGGGCGACGAGGGCGGAGACGACAAGAGGAGACCGCTTCATGGATGGCCAGTCTCGCCCATGCAGTTTCGTGGTCCCTTTCGGTCGTCGGATCTCGCTTCACGGGCCCCTGCGGCGGCCAGGAGGAACCACGAAACCGCTTAGGGTGCGCCGGTGATCGAGGAGACGGTGTGGGGGCGGCGGGCTCGGCTCGGATTGGGGGTGTTGCTGGTGGTGACCGGCGTGCTCCACTTCGTGGCGCCAGAGCCCTACGTCCGCATCATCCCCAAGGCGTTCCCGTCCGACTGGGCCCGGCCGCTGGTCTTCGTGAGCGGCGCCGCCGAACTCGGCGGTGGCGTGGCCTTGCTGGGGGCACCGACATCATTCGTGGGATGGTTCGTGGCGGCCTTGCTCGTCGCCGTGTTCCCCGCGAATGTGCAGATGGCCTTGGACACGCCGAACGCCGTCACCATCGGCCGCCTCCCGCTCCAGATCCCCTTGGTGTGGGCGGCGTTGCGGGTGGCTAGGCGGAGGCCGGCGGCTCGCTGAGGATGCGGACGAGGCCCCGGTCGCCATCGACCTCGACCTCGTCGCCATCGTGGATCCAGCCCGAGGCGTTCTCGACGCTCACCACCGCAGGAATCCCGAGTTCCCGGGCGACGATGGCGGCGTGGCTCTGCAGGGCTCCGACGTCGACGACGACGGCGGCGGCGGCGAGGAACAGCGGCGTCCAAGCCGGATCGGTGAGGGGGGCGACGAGTACCTCGCCGGGCTCGATCCCGCGAGGGTCGGCTGGGTCGGTGATGACGCGCGCCCGACCGCGCGCTGTGCCGGCCGACACGCCGATGCCCGTGAACTGCTGCGGACGGGCTCCCGTCGGCTGGTCTGTTCGCCTCGGCCATCCGCTGGGGTCGGGAAGGCTCCCCTCGAAAGAGAAGGGAGGGACGAGGTCGTTGAGCTCCTCGTAACGCGCTCGACGTTTGGCAAGCTCGGCCTCCAAGGCCGTCGGATCGGCGAGCAGCCGCGGGAGCTCGTCGAGGGTCGCCATGAAGAACTGCGTGCGGTCGGGGAGATGTCCCCGGGCGACCAGGCGGTCGGCGACGTGGAACAACGCCGTCCGGGCCCCTGACACCCCGAGGACGAGCGTTCCCTTGGCCTGTTCCCGCCACGCCGCGCCCCGTGCGCCCGTATCGAGCAGTCGGTCGACGAGGGGTCGCAGGGGGCGGAGGGTGTGGCGGCGCAGACGCGCCCGCGCGGCCAGCCGCTCGATACCCAAGCGCCTGGACGCGTCCTCCGGATCCGCCGTCGCTGACGTGAACCGGAGCCGCTCCACCATGGCCAGGGCGGACTCCGGCGCCGTTGCCCAGGTGTCGGATGCCAACTCGACCTCTCTCGGTCCGCGATGCCCGTGCTCTGCGAGGAAGGCGTCGAACCGCTCGACGAAGCCGGCGGCGTCGTCCGTTCCCGAGGCGCGAAGGCGTTCGACCAGTCCGGGGACGCCGGCGTCGAAGGTGGCCGTGAGCTCCGGACTGGTGGCCGCCAACCGACCGAGGCGCCACAGGTCCATCGCCGGACGCGCCGTCTCGATGGTGCCGAGGCCCGACATCGCCTTGACGAGCAGTCCGGGTTCCCGGCGCTCGGCCCGTGCGCAGAGGCGATCGAGTAGGGCCGACGGGATGCCCGATCCGAATGACGACTCGAGGAGAGAACGCAGATAGCCAACGAATCGTTCGGCGAAGCCGGCGGCGAGCGCCAGGACGGCTTCGTCGGACGGCTCGGCTTCGATCGACGCC
>JBKJLN010000033.1:0-2685 GCA_046596935.1 Acidimicrobiales bacterium | reverse complement strand
ATCGAAGCCGTCACCCGACTCGTCGAGCTCCACCTCCGCTTCCACACCTACAAGATGGGATGGACCGACAGCGCCGTACGCCGTTACGTCCGCGACGCCGGGCCGTTGCTCGACGAGTTCAACGAGCTGACCCGTTGCGACTGCACGACCCGCAACAAGCGCCGAGCGGACGAGTTGAGCCGGCGGATGGACGACCTCGTCGCCCGGATCGCGGTGTTGCGGGAACAGGAGGAGCTGGAGGCGATGCGCCCCGACCTCGACGGTCGTGACGTCATGGACATCCTCGACGTAAAACCGGGTCGCGTCATCGGCGATGCGTTGGCCTTCCTCCTCGAGCTTCGCATGGAGGAGGGACCGCTCGGTCGGGACGAAGCCACCCGCCGCCTGCACGACTGGTGGGCGACCCAACCCCACTGATCGGCCGTCGCAGGCCGGAGGTCAGGGGACGAGCCAGGAGCGCTTTCCCTTGGCGGCGAGCAGGCGACCGAACTCCATGCCCGGGAAATGGGCGGCGACGACCGGCACGTCCTGACCCTCGAGCTCGCGAGCAAGGGCGTTGCGGGTGCGTTTGGCCAGCGCTGGGTCGACGTCGCCGAGCCCAGCCCACTCGTCGTCGAGGAGTTCGACCGGACAGTGGACGACATCGCCGAGCAGCATCGCTCGATCCGTCCCCGAAGACAGCACGACGATGGTGCTGCCCGGAGTGTGTCCGGCGGCCGCGAGCACGTCGATGCCGGGAAGCAGCGGACCACTTCCGTTGAAGGTCTCGAGTCGATTGGCGATCGGGGTCAGCTTCTTGGTGGAGCCCTCGTCGTGGCCGACGAAGTGGTCCCAGTCCCGCGCGTCGCATCGGTAGGCGGCGTTGGAGAACACGACCTCGCCCTGCTGCGTGGCCCATCCCACGTGGTCGAAGTGGAGGTGGGTGAAGACGACGTCGGTCACGTCGGCCGGCGCCAGACCGAGGGAGGCGAGGTTGTCGAGCAGCGCGCCGCCGACGAATGGCCCACGGGTCATGTTGCCGATGCCGGCATCGACGAGGACGACCCGGTCGCCGCTGCGGACGAGGAAGCCGCCCAGTGCCAGTTCGATGTTGCCCTCGGCGTCGAGGAAGCGGCGGTGCTGCTCCCACTGCTCGTCGGTCGTGCCCGCAAAGGCGGCAGTGGCGGGCAACTTGGCCACCCCGTCCATCACGGCATCGACACGCAGTTCGCCGACGTTCATGCGGTCTCCTCCACTCGTGCGACCCATCGGTCGGGCGCGACTTCCTCGAAGGGGAAATCGAGCACGCGGGCGTTGGTGCGATCCCAGAATCGGTGCGGATGATCGGACGGTGTCCGGCACAGGACGTGCACGCTCACGCCGTCGCCCGGCCCGACGTTCCGGACCCGGTGCCAACAGCCGGGATCGGTGATCGACGAGTGGGCCCCTTCATCCGGGAGGAGGTAGGCGATCTCGCCCTCGGTCCACGAACGCCGCTCGGTCTCGACGGGAACCCCGCCGCGTTCGACGTAACGGGTTTCCTCGTCGCCGCCCCGCAGATAGCCGATGACCCCCCAGCAACCGTGGAAGTGGACCCCGCTCGAGGTGCCTTCGGGAAAGACCACGACAAGGATGTGGAACCGCCCGTCGGCATCGGTGTGTACGAGGTTGCCGACGGCGCCGCCCTCGAAGGGTTCGGTCGCCCAGGATGGAATCGGATCGGACGCGGCGATGAGCGCTCGCATCGCCGGAGCCATCGCCTCGGCCCGTGCCCGGTCGTCGGTCGATGCCGGGTCGTCCAGCGCCGCTTCTACGGATTGAATCAGCGCCGCCAGTGCGTCGGTCATCGTCGGGAGTCTGGCCCTAACGTCCGCGGCGTGCCGGAAAACCCACTCGATCGCCGTACTCCGTTGGGCTCGGTCCGCCCGACGCCCGTCGAAGCCATGGACCGACTCGGGGCGGCTATCGGCCTCGGCAAGGGTCGGCTGTGGGTCAAGCGAGACGACTGCAACGGACTCGCCGGCGGGGGCAACAAGGTGCGAAAGCTCGAGTACCTCGTGCACGACGCGCTGGCCAAGGGGTGTGACACCCTCGTCACTGGCGGAGGCCGGCAGAGCAACCACTGCCGGCTCACGGCGGCTGCTGCCAACCGGGTCGGACTGGCCTGCACAATCGTGTTGACCTCGCCGCGCCCGTCGACGCCAACCGGCAACGTCCTGCTCGACGAAGTGTTGCGACCCGACATCGTCTGGGCCGGCGAGCGCGATTACTACGGGGCCGAAGCCGCCATCGAAGAAGCGTGCGCTCGCCTCGAAGCCGACGGCCGACGTCCGTATGCGATGCCGGTCGGCGGCGCCTCGACGGTCGGCGCCCTCGGGTTTGTCGATTGCGCACTCGAGTTGACGTCGCAGCTCGGCGACGTTGCCTTCGCAGTCACGGCCGACGGTTCCGGTGGTACCCATGCGGGGCTGGTTGCCGGTCTCGGAAGCCACGATCGGGTGCTCGGGGTCGACGTCGGCACCCGTCCCGACCTCGACGACCGCGTGCCGGAAAAGGCGATGCAAGCGGCCGAGCTCGCCGGTCTGGCGGTGCCCACCGGCCGAGTGCAGGTCGACCACGACCACTTCGGTCCCGGGTACGGGGCGGCCACCGATGGTTGTCGAGAGGCCATCCATCTGGCGGCGACCACCGAGGGCCTCCTCCTCG
>JBKJLN010000165.1:0-3231 GCA_046596935.1 Acidimicrobiales bacterium | reverse complement strand
CGGACGAACTCGCTGCCGGCAGCGCTGAAGGTCGCCTTCCGCACGGGCGGTGTGGCCGGCATGTTCACCGTCGGCCTGGGCCTGCTCGGCGCCACGGTGAACATGCCGGCCACACCGCCCGTGCGGAAGGCGACCTTCAGCGCTGCCGGCAGCGAGTTCGTCCGGGCAGCAGCCGCAGTGCGCACGTTGCCACGCACGGCCAGGCCCATCCCGATGAAGCCGGTGAGGCCGGAGAGTCCGGCGCCGGCCACGAAGGCCAACGTGCGGAAGAGCCCCGACTCGAAGAACGAGAGTGCCTGGGTGCCGTCGGGCTTCGCGACGCTCGTCGAGGTGACGAACACCACGATGGCGAGCGGCACCAGGATCACACCGATGGTCTTGAACTGGCGGCGCAGATAGGCGGTGGCGCCTTCCTGGATCGCCGTGGCGATCTCGATCATCTTGGGGGTGCCCTGGTCTTGCTTGAGCACGTCCTTCATGAGGATCAGGCCGATGATGAGGGCGAGGATCGCCGACGCGCCGGACAGCGCGAGAACGAGGAACTCGCCACCCTTCAGGGTGAACTCCTGGTACCCCCCTTCAGCGGCGAGGAGGAAATTGTTGGTCATGCCGATTCCTTTCTGGTTTCTGCTTTTCTGACGTAGATCTGGCGGGCGACCTTCTCGCCCACGGTGCGGTCGAGGCCGTCGACACGGAGGACGAGGGGGCCGTCGAATGGGTGTTTTTCCTTGACCTCGACGAGCACGCCGGGCCGAAGCCCGAGGGTGTCGAGGAAGGCGACGACGTCGGGATCGGTCGAGCCGGGGACCGCGACCTCGGCCACGTCGCCGGGCTCGAGGGCGTAGAGCGGCGGGAGTTCGGCCACGTCGAAAGCCTCGGCGGCGGGGATCGGGAAGCCATGGGGACACGTCGCCGGACGGTCGAGGGCGACGAAGAGCCGGTCCTCGACCTCTTGGGGGAGCTCGTGCTCGAACGAACCGGCGAGCCGGTCGGCCTCGTTCCAGGGGTAGCCGAGCATGTCGGACAGGAAGCGCTCGACGATGCGATGGCGACGGATGGCGCCGACGGCGGCCGCCCTTCCTGTCGGCGTGAGGATCACGCCCTTGTAGGGCTTGTGGTCGGCAAGGTGGCGATCGGCAAGACGCTTGACCGTTGCCGTCACCGTCCCTGGGCTCACCCCGAGCTTGTCGGCGAGGTCGCCGGTGTGCGCCTCCGCCCCCACTCCCTTTGCGGGGGTCGTCTGGCGGTAGATCGCCTTGAGCGTCTCGCGCTCGGACTTCGACAGGGTGTGATCCATGTTCCTCGGGGTGGTGATCCGGGCTTCGACCGGCGAGAAAGATAGTTTTGGGTCAGCAAAAGATGCAAGCCCGTCGCGGGGTAGGGCGAGGGCATGTCCGAATGGCCGACCCGCATGATCCTCTTCGGCGGGACCGGCGACCTCGCCGCCCGGTCGCTCTACCCGGCGTTGGCGGCGTTGGCCAAAGCGGGACGGCTCCCCGAGGAGTTCGCCGTGCTGGCGACCGGGAGCCGCGAGGAGACGGCCGAGGTGTTCGCCGACCGTGTGCGGGCATCGCTCGACGAACACGGTGAGGACGTGCCGGCCGCCGTGCGCGATCGCGTCGTGGCCATGGTGTCGTACCAGCGGGCCGACATCGCCGAGGCCTCCGAGATCGCCGCTCTCGTCGAAGCCATCGATGGCGACGGTCCGCTGGTCGCCTATCTCGCGCTGCCGCCGGCTCGCTTCGCCGACACCATCCGGGGTCTGCACGCCGCCGGCCTCCCCGAAGGAAGTCGCCTGGTCATCGAGAAGCCGTTCGGCGAAGACCTCGCCTCGGCCAAGGAACTCAACCAGCTCGTCCACGAGCGGTTCCTCGAACGCGATGTCTTTCGGGTCGACCATTTCCTGGCGAAGCAGACAGTGCACAACATCCTCGGCCTCCGCTTCGCCAACCGCTTGTTCGAACCCCTCTGGTCGAATCAGCACCTTGAACGGGTGGAAATCACCTTCGACGAGACCCTCGCCCTCGAGGGTCGCGCCGGGTACTACGACGGCACCGGCGCGCTGGTCGACATGCTGCAGAACCATCTGCTGCAGTTGCTCTGCCTGGTGGCGATGGACCCGCCGTCCGATCTCGAAGGCGACGACTTCCGCGACCGAAAGGTCTCGCTCCTGCGGGCGGTGCGGGCGGATCCCCATGCCTCAGTGCGGGCCAGGTACGAGGGCTTCGTCGACGAGGAGGGGGTCGATCCGGAGCTCGAGACCGAGACGTTCGCCGAGATCACGCTGGCCATCGAGAGCTGGCGGTGGGCGGGAGTGCCGTTCGTCTTGCGGTCGGGAAAGGCGCTCGGCGCCGACGTCCGCCAGATCGTCGTGACGTTCAAGCCGGTGCCCCACCTCGCCTTCGGGCAATCGGGTCACCCAGCGGCCAACGTCCTGCGCCTCGAGCTCGGCCCGGATCGGCTGAGCATCGGTCTGGCCATGAACAACGACGGCGAGCTCTTCGATCTGACGGCGGTCGAGCTCGATGCCGAGCTGTCCCCGCCCGATCTCCCGGCCTACGCCAACGTCCTCGTCCACGCCTTCGACGGCAACCCGACGTTCTCGATCCGCGACGACGAGGCCGAGGAGGCGTGGCGGGTCGTCGAGCCGATCCGCGCCGCCTGGAAGGCCGGCGAGGTTCCGATGCTCGAGTACCCCGCCGGCTCGTCCGGCCCCGACCGGGGCTGACCTTCGACCCTCAGGGTTTGGGCGGATCTACCCGTTGTATCGACGGGTGGATCCGCCCAGAAGCAGGGAGGCGCCGAGGGCGGAGGCGAGGACCGACGCCGCCAGGATGGCCAACTTGGATGCAGCCCGCAGCGCTGGGTCGACGAAGGCCAGGTCGGTGATGAACAACGACACGGTGAAGCCGATGCCGGCGAGGGCGGCGGCGCCGGTGAGGTGCCTCCAGTCGACCCCACGGGGCAGGGCGCCGACGCCGAGCCTCACCGCCACCCATGCCCCGGCCAGCACCCCCACCGTCTTGCCGACGACCAGCGCAACGACGACGCCAAGGGCGACACGCCCAGGCCCGTTCCCGCGTAGGGACTCGAGGTCGAAGGCGACGCCGGCGTTGGCCAGAGCGAAGAGCGGCACGATGACGAAACTGCTCACCGGGTGCAAGCGGCGCTCGAGCCGATCGGGGGCCGGCGCGACCAGCGCGAGGACAACGCCGGCGATAGTGGCGTGGA
>JBKJLN010000375.1:0-3292 GCA_046596935.1 Acidimicrobiales bacterium | reverse complement strand
GCCCCCTTCTCCTTCTCGACCGAATCCCAGGCGTTGGCCAAACCATCTTCCGCCAAGCGTTTCCTCATCGTGGAATCGAATCGTTCTCGTACCGACTTCCAGTCGTTCTTGACCAAGAACTCCGTGACTTCAACGGCCTTTGGACGTAGCGCCTCTACATCGGCAATGGCCGCGCCGTTCGATGCGTCACATGCTCCAGCCAGCATCGCCATGCAAAGAACCAGCCCCACCAGGCGCACCGTGACCCCCCGAGTCCGTGTGTCGCAGATGCTTGCATAGAAGTGGGGCGCCGACTACCGGGTCTTCAGAGGCCGAGGCGCTGGATTCGCATTCGACGGCGAGCGCCTGGAACCAGTTCGACGCGTCGATTGCAGCCGGCTCGAACACCTGCACATTCTTGACCTGCTCTTTGGGTGGGCGCTGAGGGACCCGAACCCCGACCTCTGCCGTGTGAAGCAACAACGGGCCAGGGCGGTGACCTGTGAAAACGTGTTCTGACGAGCGGATTCAGTTCTCCCCCACGTCGGGTGACATCGGAGAAATCGGGGGATTTCGGAGGACTAGACGGACTCTCCGGTGCCCTAAGACTTCGACCAAGAACCGCAACGGGAGGACTTGAACCCGCGGTCCCCTGCCTGAATCTCGACAATCGTGGTGCCCTGAGTGTTGTCGTTGGCGATGACCGAGTTGAGACCGCCTTCGAAGTTCGAGAGCCGAGCCCAGTAGCAAGAGTCACCGCCGGTGTTCCGGTATGTGCCCGGTTCCAAGTCGGTCCCGATGATGAACGTGCCCTCACCGAACGATGTTCGATTAGCCGTGATGGCTGAAACGTCTTTCGTCCAGGTCGCGCACCGCGTGGAGTCGAACCCCTTGTCAGTCGGCAGGATCTCCACCACAGCGGGTCCATCCGTGTTGTCGTTCGCAATGACATCGTCGAAGCCGCCACCGAGGCCCTTGAGCCGCGACCAATAGCAGCCCGCCGATGCTTTCCTGGTTCGGTAGAGACCCGGCTGGATGTCTCGCCCAACCTCCCTTTTACCGCTGCCGAACTCGTTGGCATTCGCCGTCGTAGTTGTCGCCTTGACGGTGGTCGGTGCCGCCGTAGCCGGCGGAGACGTTGTTGGCGCAGAGGTGGCCTGCGTGATTGAACGAGCAGTCGTGGACGGGGCCAAGGCTGTCGTCGTCTCCTCGACCGTCGTCGTCGTTTCGTCGACCGTGGTCGTCGTCCCGTCGGTCGCAAGGTCAGTTTCCTTGTCAGAAGGACCGGCCAGAGCGCTGATCAGTCCCAGTAAGACAAGGATGCCTATAAGGATCACCCACCATCGCTTCCAAAGTGGCCTCGGCGGCGTCGGGCCGGCCGGGGTGAGTGTCGACGAGGCTGCGGACTCCGGCGGGTAGAACTTCCCGTCGCTCGCCTGCCACCATCCCGGACCCTGAGGTGTGTCGCTCATCAGCCATTCCCCCATCGCCGTTGCTCGCCCCCAATCTGGCGAGCGTCACGCCAGCATTGCCGAGGACGCTCGCCGGGCGCTCAAGCTCGAGCCGGCACTGCCATCTCCCCCGCCATCCCTTTCTTCCGCTCAGTGCTCCCCGAAGTCGGGTGACAGCGGAGGAATCGGGGATTATGGAGAGTCGACGGACTCCTTGACGAACTCCAAGGCGGTCCCGGACATGCGACGCCCTATGCGCAGAACACTGGACGCCGTCGATGACCGTTTGGATGGATAGCCGGCGTCTACGCGAAACGACAGGCACAGTTCGCCCACGTTTGCTTCGGGAAGGGGTAGACCGTCAGATCTGAAGCCGCACACACGCGATTCGCACCTCGACGGCGAGCGCCTGCCCCCAGTTCGACGCGTCGATCTCGGCCAGTTCGAACACCCGCACATTCTTGTCCGGTCTTTTTGTGTGGGCGCTGAGGGACCCGAACCCCGACCTCTGCCGTGTGCTCCAGAAGGGTGCTGGTGAGGCCTTCGCGACGCTTTGAGCTGGGCTTTTGCGGGTCACTACGTCCAACGAATGACCCTGAATCCAGGCGTCATATTCCCAAATTGTTCCCAGAGCATCGGGCCGATGAGAGGTGGCGTCCAATGAGCGAGACGCAGCCCTCAGAGGCGGTCCCACAAGTGTGCAAGGTGAGGGTCGACGGTACTCCCTGATCCCGGGATCGCACTATCCCACGGTCACGATGTGGCACACCGTGGATGCAGGACAGTCGGCGGGGTCGAGCGACTCGGCCCGCCGAGCGAGCACGGCGAGTTCAAGACGAAGTTGTCGAAGCTCGCGAATGCGGCGTTCAACATCGGCCGCGTGGGTCGAAAGCAGCTCCAGCACATGGGCGCACGGGCTCTCACCACGTTCGCGAAACGCCACCACCTCCCGGATCTCGCCCAAGGTCAAACCGACCGCTTGCGCGGAACGAACGAATCTGAGGCGATCCACCACCTCTTCGCCGTACGAGCGATACCCCCCACTCGTCCTCGCCGGCACCTCGATGACTCCGACCGCCTCGTAGTAGCGGAGGGTTCTCACCGAGACACCTGCGCGCTGCGCAAGCTCGCCGATCTGCATCCCGCAGGGTACCCCTTGACCCTCCACCTGAGGGGAGGGTGCAGGATGCTGAGTGATGCAGGTCACCTTCCTTTCGATGGACGATTGCCCGAACGTCGACCTTGGTCGCCAACGCTTGGCCGAAGCGCTGCGCGTACTCGATCTCGATCCATCGATCGTCACGTACCTGACCGTCGCCACTCCAAACGAAGCCACAGAGCTTTGCTTCCGCGGCTCACCGTCGATTCTCGTCGACGGGACTGATCCCTTCGCCAACAGCGAAAGTCCGGTCGGCTTGTCCTGTCGGATCTATCCGACCGAGGCCGGGTTCGACGGCGCTCCGTCGGTGGCCGGGCTGATAGCGGCACTTCGACCGTGAGGACCGAGTGGCGCATGGCCCTTGCAGCCGTGGCGCTCGTCGTGTGTTGTGCCGGTCCGGTGCTGGTCGGCGGAGCGGTCCTTGCGGCCGTCACCGGTTTTGTTGCCGGCGCTCGGTGCTTGTTCGCCTTTGCCGGCCTGTTGTTCGGGCTGGCCCTCATAGGCCTCCGCCGTCGCGCTGGTTCGGCTGAGTGCAGGCGCTGACATGCCACAGCCAATAGACAGGATCGGCGTCCAACGCCTTGTCGCTGCCGGCGCGCAGCTCGTCGAGGTTCTTCCCGAGGAGGAATTCGCCGAGGAGCATCTTCCGGACGCCACGAACATCAATCTGAAGCGGCTCGATGCAGACGCCGTCTCACGCCTC
>JBKJLN010000110.1:0-3389 GCA_046596935.1 Acidimicrobiales bacterium | reverse complement strand
ATGACGCGGAAGTAGTCGACCAACGGCTCGAGGGCGTCGGGGAGATCGAGCACCTCGGCAAGACCATCGATCTGCACCCATGGTCCGTTCCACTCGTCGGAGATCACCAGCGCCGTGGCTCGGGGATTGCGTCGGAGGTTGGCGACCTTGGCTCGGCTCGGATAGGTGGCCACGACGATGCGACCGTCGTCGTCGACGCCGGCAGTGACTGGCGAGATTTGCATCGATCCGTCCAGCTTCGAGGTCCCGAAGAGCACACGATGGCGCGGCCGAATGAATGCCAGCAGCTCATCGCGATCAACGGCGCGGTTGGTTGCGACAGAGGCCACGGCAACGGATCCTAGGGTCGGGGTCATGAGAGACCGCCGCCCGACCGTGGCCCGATGACCCGCCTCGTTCTCGTCCGCCACGGGGAGGCGCAGTCGTACGTCGATGGCGTCATCGGTGGGCAACAAGGTTGCTCCGGCCTCAGCGACCTCGGCCGACGCCAAGCGGCTGCACTCCACCGCCGTCTCGCTCGCACCGGAGAGCTCGTCGGGGTCACTGCCGTCCACACGAGCACGTTGCCGAGGGCGATCGAGACGGCCCAGATCATCAACCCGGCGCTCGGGGGCCATGTCCTCACCTCAACATGCGAGCTGTGCGAGCTCCACGTCGATGAGCGCCTCGACGGACGGCCTTTCGCCGAGTTCGACGCCGAGTACGAGTGGCCACCGACGGCCAATCCCTACGCCGGCTGGGCGGACGGTGCGGAGCCCTGGGCCGAGTTCGTGCTCCGTATCGGCCGGGAGCTCGACCGTCTCGTCCGGATGCACGACGGAGGAACAGTGGTGGTGGTGTGTCATGGCGGCGTCATCAGTGCCGCCCTCACCGTGTTCGCCGAGCTGCCGCTGCGGCAGCCTTTCCGGACGGTGATCGACAACACTTCTCTCACCGAGTGGCGCCTCGTCGAATCCCGGGCCGGTGTTTCGCGCTGGACCCTCGTCCGCTTCAACGACGCCGCCCACCTGAGCGACCTCGACGACTGACCCCGGGACCCCGAGGTCAGGTGACGATGTCGGCCAGGAGCCCGTAGTGGTCGGAGGGATGGATGCCCGTGAGTGGTCGATCGCAGACGACGCTGCAGGCGGCGATGCGACCCCGGCCGTCGGGGCGCCGCCATCCCGCGAACACGTAATCGATCCGGCGGTCGGGTTCGTACTCAGCCGCCGCGAACGGATTGTCGTTGTGCCAGGTATGGCCCGGCTCGCGACCGCCGGCAACTCGCCAGGCGTCCTGGAAGTAGGTGCTCCGACCTTCGAGCGACGTCGAGCCGGTCAGGTAGCGGATCTCGGTGCTGTCCGGCTCGGCATTGAAGTCCCCGGCGAGGATGGGCGGGAGCGGGCTGGCAGGGTCGGCGACCTCGCTGATGATCTCGACGATCCGCAGCACCTGTTGTTCGCGGAGCCGCCCCGAGGGATAGAGCGACGTGAGGTGGGTGCAGAAGACGTCGTTGCCGTCGGCCGTGCGGCCATGCACCAACAGTCGCTGGATGTCGCTCGGGCCGGGGCTGTCGGGGAGGAGGTGGGAGGACTCGTAGCCGAGTGGGTGTCGGGCCAGGATGGCGTTGCCGAACGAGTAGCCCGGACGAGCCTCGACGCCGGCGAAGGTGCAACCTTCGAACGCCAGGCGCTCGGCCAGCCATCGCGCCGTGTTCCGCCCAGCACCGTCGTCGATCACCTCCTGGAGGCAGACGACATCAGGCTGCAGCTGCGAGATCCATCGCACGACCTCCTCGCGACGGCGACGCCAGTCGCCGCTCAGGTTCCAGAGGTTGAGCGTCAAGACCCGCAGCACGACGGAACGCTAGATCGTCACGGTCAGGCGTTGACCCGTTCCGAGGCGACCGAAGCGGTCTCGGCAATGGTCGGCGCCGGCTTCCTCCTCGTGCCACGCAGGAAGAGCGCGGTCACGGGGATGAAATAGCCGAGCCATCCCACGATCTGTTCGATCGACGGTCGGGGATCCCAGCCGAACATCGCCGCCAGGAACTTCCCGAACTCGGTCTCCTGGGTCAACCAAGGCGATGACCGGAGGTCATAGACGTTGTCGGCCAGCGATCCGAGATCACCCGACCCCTGGAGAAAGAGCACACTGCGGGCGATCAGTCCGGCCGCGAACACGATGATCACGACGCCCGACACACTGAAAAACGTCTTCATCGGAAGCCGGCGGCCGCCGTAGTAGACCCCCAGACCGAGGGCCGAGGCGATGAGGAGGCCGATGATCGCCCCGAGAGCGACCTGACCGCCGCCGGCCGAGGTGGCGGCGGCGATGAGGAACAGGGCCGCCTCAATGCCTTCGCGGATCACCGCCAGGAAAGCGACGAGACCGACGGCACGCCCAACGCTTGCGCCGGCATCTCCGTGGAGGGCGGCGTCGATGTGGTGCTCGATGTCACCCTTGATGGCCCGGCTCTGGCGACGCATCCAGAAGACCATCCACGTGAGCACGGCGGCGGCGCCGAGGGAGACGGCGGCGAAGGCCCGCAAGCGCGCCGGTCCGTCGAGCGAACCGATCGTCAGGTGCACGACGACACCGATCACGACCGAGAGGGCGGCGGCGGCGGCGACTCCGATCCACGCGGAGCGAGCGAGGTCGAGACGGCCGATGCGCCGGAGATAGGCGAAGACGATCGAGACCACGAGGGCGGCCTCGAAGCCTTCGCGCACCATGATGAGGAGGGAAGGGAGCATTGTTAGGTCAGCCTAACGTTTTGTGTGTGGTAGTTCACATCCATGACCCAACACTCGGTGTTCGTTGATCAGTCTTCGGCGGTGACGGCCACCCCGGACGAGGTATGGGCGTGCATTGCCGACCCCTCCATCCGTCCGGGTTGGATGACGGAGCTTCGTCGGGTCGAAGCGACGCCTGGTCCGGTCAGCGTGGGTGACCGATTCACGGGCCAGAGTTCGATCCTGCTCCACGACTTCATCGGGTCGAGCGAGGTCACCGAGGCCGAGCCCGGACGCTTGCTCACCGAAGAAGTCGTGATCGGGGCGCGCTTCGTCAGCCGGTGGGAGGTGGTGGCTGAGGGGCGGGGCACCCGCGTGCGGCACGTCATCGACGTCCAGTTCCCGGCCGGACCCTTCAGTGCGATCGAGCGTTGGGTGCTCCGCCGGCGGCTGATGCAGATGCAGCGAACCAGTCTTCGCAACCTGGCCGATCGTTTCGCGGCCGTCAGGAGCGAATGAGACCCGCGCCAGCCGTGGCGTTGGTGGCGTCGTCGACGAGGATGAACGAGCCGGTGATGCGGTTCTGGTGGTACGCGTCGACCGCCAACGGGCTGCTGATCCGCAGCCGGACCCGTCCGATGCCGTTGAGCCCGAGCTCGGTCGGAGCCGTGTCCT
>JBKJLN010000083.1:0-10392 GCA_046596935.1 Acidimicrobiales bacterium | reverse complement strand
TGAGGAGGGCAGGTTGCCGGTCGTCGAGTGGTCGTTTCTCGCCGCCCAAGCCCCCGCACTTCGCAGGCAGTATCAGTCGGCGCAGCCCTGGCCCCATCTGGTACTGCATGATCTTTTCCCAGCGGCGCTGCTCGACGCGGCGGTCGAAGAGCTTCGAGGCCTCGATCGGTCCCGCATGTCGACGGCGTCGACGCGCACGATGGTGAAGCGTGAGACCGCAGACGATCGCCTCCTCGGCCCGGCCACCCGCAGGGCGTTGGCGGCTCTCCACGACCCGGAGTTCCACTCCTTTGTCGGAGCCATTACCGGAATCGATGATCTGCAGGGAGACACCGAACGCTTCTGGGCGGGAGTCCACGAGACGGGCCCCGGTGGGTTCACCATGGTGCATACCGACTTCCAGATCCACCCCACCAGCCGACTCCACCACCGCACGAACGCACTGCTCTACCTGAATCGGGACTGGCGGCCCTCCTGGGGCGGAAGCCTCGAACTCTGGCCCCCTGACATGTCCGCCCTCGGGCGGCGGGTGGAGCCCTTGTTCAACACTCTGGTGCTGTTCGAGACGACGGGCCGGACCTATCACGGGCTCCCGCAACCCGTGGCGTGTCCTGCCGGCATGACCAGGTTGTCCTTGGCGGCCTATCAGTACTCAGCAACGCCACCGGCGGCGTCGGCCGCCCGCCTGTCCAAATACGCTGCTCGCCCCGGGGACGACTGGAGGGTCGGTCTGCCGACGTGGTGGGATCTCAAGTCACGTTTGCCGAACTCGGTCCGGCGCGTCGGTGGAGGCGTGCGCCGTCGGCTGCGACCCGGGCCGAAGCCGTCGTAGAGTGCGCGGCCCAGCCCATCCCCGCCGGAGGCGACCATGAGGATTTCGATCACCGGCGGCGCCGGGTACATCGGCTCGGCCCTGACCAAGTCCTTGCTCGAGGGCGGACATGAGGTCGTTGTCCTCGACCGCCTCCTCCACGGGCAACGAGCGGTCGTCGACGCGCTGACTGGCCTCGGGGCCAAGGTCTTCGTCGGCGACATCACGGATTCCGCCACGCTGACTTCGGCCGTCCAGGGAGCGGACGCCGTCGTGCACCTGGCGGCGATCGTGGGCGATCCTGCCTGCGCCCGTGACCCTGCGCAGGCCCACGCGACCAACGTCGATGGGAGCCGCGCCGTCGTCGAGGCCGCAGTCACGTCGGGGGTCGCCCGCTTCGTCTTTGCCTCGACCTGCTCCAACTACGGCCGGATGGACGATCCCTCCGTACCTGTCGATGAGTCGGGTGAACTCCGTCCTGTCTCCTTGTACGCCGAACAGAAGGTTGGCATCGAAGAGATGCTCCTCGGCGGGGCCGCCGGCGAGGTCGCGGTGACCTGCCTCCGGTTCGCCACCGTCTACGGCGTATCGGCCCGAATGCGCTTCGATCTGACGGTCAACGAGTTCACCCGTGACCTTTGGGCGGACCGCGCCTTGGAGGTCTTCGGTGAGCAGTTCTGGCGGCCGTACATTCATGTCAGGGACGCGGCGGCGGCCGTGCGGCTGGTGCTCGAGTCGCCGGTCGAGTCGGTCGCCGGCCAGGTGTTCAATGCCGGAACCACGTCGGAGAACTATCGCAAGGTCGACCTGTGTGAACTCATCCAGCCGCGGGCCGGGCGTGGCCAGGTGTCCTATGTCTCGCGCCACGAGGATCCGCGCGACTACAAGGTGAGCTTCGAGCGCATCAAGAACGAGCTCGGCTTCGAGCCACGGATGACCGTGCCCGAAGGAATCGACGAGGTGCTCCACGCGCTCGATGCCGAGGCGTTCGGCGATCCGTTCGACGCCTCGTACAAGAACTGACGTGGCCGCCCTGGTCGGGCTCGTCATGGCGGGCGGGGAAGGTACGAGACTTCGGCCGCTCACCGTCACCGTCCCGAAGCCCATGCTTCCCGTGGGAAGTCGGGCCATCCTCGAGATCGTCCTACGCCAGATCGCCGCCGCCGGCGTGTCCGAGATCTACGTGTCCGTCGGCTACCGGGGGTACCTCGTTCGCTCGTTCCTGCGGGAACTCGTGATTCCGAATGCCACCGTCCTCGTCGTCGAAGAAGACTCGCCCCTCGGCACGGCAGGGGCACTGTCACTCTTACCTCGAGGCGACGCTGACGTCTTCGTGATGAACGGGGATGTCTTGACCCGAGCGCCGATCGAAAAAGCCATTGCGGCGCACTGCCGTGGATCCGCCGCCGTCACCATGCTGGTCCACCGTCATCCGGTCGCGCTGCCGTATGGCGTCCTCGAGATCGAGGGCGGCGAGGTCGTCGGAATCCTGGAGAAGCCGACCATCGAGTACCGGGTGGCGACGGGCATGTATGTCATTGCTCGCCGGGTCGTCGACGGAATTCCCCCTGGTGAACGGGTCGACATGCCGAACCTCCTGAGCGAACTGATGGCGTCGAAGGAAACGGTCGCAGCGTTCGAGTTCGACGAGCTCTGGACCGACGTCGCCGACCTCGCCGATTTCGAGAAGGTCAACCTGAACTCGGCCGAATGGGAAGACCTGTGAGCGGTCCGAAGATTCCGCTCTCACAGGTGGTGGTGTCGCCCGAACAGCGCCTGGCCGTCGACCGCGTGCTCGATTCGGGATGGCTGTCGATGGGCCCTGAAACAGCCGCCACCGAAGCCAATTGGTGCGAGCGGTCTGGTGCTCCGCACGCATTTCTCACCTCCAGTTGCACGGCCTCGTTGTGGCTGGCCCTCGCGGCACTCGGCGTCGGCCCCGGCGACGAGGTCATCCTCCCGTCGCTCACGTTCGTTGCTGCTGCCAACGTCGTCGTCCGCCTCGGCGCGACGCCCGTGTTCGTCGACATCGTCGCTGCGGATCGTCCGGTGCTCGATCCGACAGCGGCCGCGGCGGCCCGCACCGATCGCACCAAGGCCGTGATGCCGGTCCATTACGCGGGCTACATCGCCGATATTGCAGCCATCCGCCTGGCTTTGCCGGGAGTCGCCGTGGTCGAGGACGCGGCCCACGCTGCCGGACCTTTGGCATCGGGCGTATGGCCAGGCAGGGACGCTGACGTCGCCTGCTATTCGTTCTTCGCCAACAAGAACCTCGGAGTCGGTGAAGGCGGCCTGGTGAGTACCACGGACCCTGATCTTGCAACTCGCCTCAAGTTGCTTCGGTCGCACGGCATGGACTCCCTCACCTGGGACCGTCACCGGGGACACGCTTCGTCGTACGACGTCCTCCTTCCCGGAATGAACTTCCGTCCGTCAGAGATGGTCGCGGCCCTCGTCGGAGCGGGCCTCGGCGGTCTCGAGGCCGAGAACGATCGCCGACGACAGCATCTCGGCGCCTATCGCACCGATCTGCGTGCGCTCGGGCTGCCGATGATCTTCGAGTCCGAAGGAGACACGACCGGCCACATCGCAGTCACACTCGTCGATGATCGTGATGGCGTTCGCGAGGGCCTGGGCGAGCGCGGCGTGCAGTCGAGCGTGCACTACCCCCCGATCCACCGGTTCCGGCACTACGCCGAGGCCGGATTCGTTCTGCCCCACACGGAGGACGCGGGCCGGCGGTTCCTGACGCTCCCCCTTTGGGGGACAATGACCGACGATCAGCGGACCACGGTGGTCCGAGCGCTCGCCGAAGCAATGACTTGACCGCGAGCGGCGAGGCCGAAGCCAGTCGCGAAGACCAGTCGACGCAGGTCGTGTTCTTCTCCGACGCGCCCGTCCGCGGTGGAGCCGAGCAGAACCTGGGAACCGTGCTCGAACACCTCGATCCCCGCTTTCGCGTCACGGTTGTCGGAGTCGTCCCCGAGGTTGTTTCCTGGATCGCCGAACGGCGGCCGGGTACTTCCACGGAACTGGTACCTGCGGTGCGCAACAAGGGCGACGTCCGAAACATCCTCCGCCAGCTCGCCGTGATTCGCCGCCTGCGGCCCGACATCCTCCATGTGAACTTGGCTACGCCTTGGCAGAGCCAGTTCACGCAACTCGCCGGCGTTGTGACATCGGGCGTGCGCACGGTCGCCGTGGAGAACTCGCCGGTCGCGTCCTCAGATCGCCTGCAGATCGTGGCGAAACGGTGGCTGAGTCGCAAGCTCGACGCCCACGTCGCCGTGGGTGCGTGGCTCGGTCAGGAGATCGAGCGGCTGGTCGGACTCCGACCGGGAGCCGTCGAAGTCGTCCACAACGGCATCCCTCGTGCCGGTCACTCCCCCGACGAACTCGTAGAGATGCCGCCTGGATTGGTTGTGGGCTCCGTCGGTCGACTTCACCCGGAGAAGGGCTTCGACGTTCTCATTCGGGCGATGGCGGGTGTCGATGCCTCGTTGGTGCTGGTAGGACAAGGTCCCGATCAACCTCGACTCGAAGCCCTCGTGTCCGAACTCGGCCTCGACGAGCAAGTGCGTTTCACCGGCTGGGTGGTCGATGCGCGGGCCTGGCTCGTGCGCTACGACATCTTCGTTCTTCCCTCCTTCCTCGAGGGGTTCCCGCTCAGCACCCTCGAAGCCATGCTCGCCGGAATCCCCGTTGTGGCCAGCGACGTCGGAGGCGTGAGCGAGGCCGTGCGCGATGGGGACACCGGACTGCTCGTTCCTCCGCATGACGTCGAGGCGCTTCGATCGGCGATCACGTCACTGGTCGCCAACCCGGACAAGCGGTCCGAGATGGGTCGACGGGGCCGGGCGCTGGTCGAGGAGCGCTTCACTGCTCGAGCGATGGCGCAGCGATACGAAGCCCTCTATGACCGGCTGCTCAGATGACGGCGAGGTCGCGAGCGCGATTGCCGAGGGCCGTCGTCGAGCCATAGTCAGGGGCGTCGCCGAAGGCGAACACGTCACCCTGGGTGGAGAGGATGTAGTAGCCCTCACCCGTCGGTGAGGGGCGCATCTGGACGCCGGGGACATTCCGGCCGAGGCCCGGGACCGACCCGTAGAACCCGGCGTCGCCGAAGGAGAAGAGACCCCCATCGGCACCCAGTAGCCAATACCCGCGACCGCTCGCCGTCGGCACCATCGAGATCGACGTGTTGCGAATGCCGAGGCCGGGCACGGAACCGAAGAATCCGGCGTCTCCGAACGTGAATACCCCGCCGTCGGCACCGAGGATCCAATACCCGGCGCCGGTCGGGGTCGGAATGATCTTGATGGCGCGGGTGCGGACACCGGCGCCGGGGAGCGAACCGAAGAAGCTGGCGTCACCAAAGGTGAAGATGCCGCCGTCGTCGCCGAGCATCCAGTAGCCGTTGCCCGAGGGCGTGGGCTGGAGGTCGATCGTCGTGACCTTGGCCCGCAATCCGAGACCGGGGACCGATCCGTGGAAGGCGGCGTCGCCGAACGAGAAGATGCCGCCATCGTCGCCCAACATCCAGTAGCCATTGCCGGTCGGCGTGGCCGACAAGGCGATGGCTGTCGTCTTGAGACCGAGACTCGGAACGGAGCCGAAGAACGGCGCGTTGCCCTTGGCGACGACTTCACCGTTCGCTCCGAGCACCCAATAGCCACGGGCTTTGGCGTTGGTCGGTGTCGGAGCCGGAACAGGGGCGGCAGTCGGAGCCGGGGTAGGGGAGGTCGGGGCCGGTGCCGGGGCCGGGGCGGGAACAGCGAGGGGAGCCGGCGCGGGAGCAGCGGGTACGCCCACGTTGCTCGACGAGGTGGCCGTGCGGAGCACGACGCCGGACGCCGGCGGCAAGGTCACGGAAGTGACGGTGGCCCCCTCAGCCGTGACGTACGAACCGCCGAGCGCGATGGTGATCGTCTGAACCGAGGTGGGGTTGACCACGGCTACACCGCCGGTGAAAGCCCGCTTCCACCCCGCCCCGATCGCCACCCGGGGTCCGAGCGGGGTCCCGATGTCGATCGTCCAATCGGGGGAGTAGGGATCGGTTCCGGCGGTCGGGGTCGCGTAGAGGAGCGAGCTCGAACCACCGCCCCAGCCGAGGAGGAAGCTGGCTCGGGCGTAGCGCATGAAGGCGACGTCGGTCACCTTTCCGTAGGCCACACCGAGGAATGACTTGCCTTGGGCTTCGACGGCATCGAGTTGCGCCATCTGGTGATCCCAGTTGCTGCCGGTGAGGCCGACGCCGCCCGTGGCGCCATCGCCCCAACGTCCCCAGTACTCCCGAAGCCCTCCACTGGTGTAGCTCGTCCAGCGCCGGTACAGGTCGAGTGAGGGAACGTTCCCGCCGAAGTTCGGCACCACGCTGAAGCCAGCGGTGCGAAGTCGGGGGCCAACGGCGGCGAGGAACCGTTCGGTCGCCGCCTGGTACGTCGCGTCGTTGGGGTACTTCGCCAACACTGCGGTGCCAGGGAGATACCAATGCGGGGAGGTCATGGCGTTGTCGACCATCACGCCGTCCCAGCCGGCGGCGGTCATCTCGGCGGCGACGTTGTCGCCCCAGGTCTGGGCGTAGGACGAACTGCCGATGTCCATCCACCAGTGACCGGGGTAGCCAGCCCACTCGACCCTGCGCCCGCTGTCGTCGACAAGGAACCACTCCGGGTGGGTGGCCGCTGCGGCGGCGTACCCGACGCCGGCCGGCAGGAGTCGATCGTCGACGCCATTGGTGACGGCGTAGCTGCGTGTCGAGGACATGTCCTTGTAGACGAGGACCTTGACCGAGGGGTTCGCAGCCTTGAGGGCGGGGATGCGCGGAGCCTCCCAGGCGTTGAGCACGATGGTCGAATACCGAGCCGTCGAACTCACGGCGGCGATGTCGCCGTTGCGAAGTGCCAGCACGCCGGTGCTCGACGGCGCCGTGGTCATCGCGGCTGCAGGGTTGGCCGCGGCCACGATGCCGATCAGGTAGGTGAGGAAGATGGAGCACGCCGCAAGAAGCGACGCGAACCGACGAGCCAACATCGAACGAACCCTCCAGGGTCGTCCGGGAGCGGGCTCCCGGGCGGTTTCGGTAGCCCGGCTGACTCGGAGAGTCCCGTGGCTTTGCGTCCCCTCCTTACGGAGGGTTTGCGTTTGTCGTGCCGCCCGAACTTCGGGCTACTGCAGCTATCGGCGGGTTGCATCCGCCGGTTGAGCCGAGAGTTACGCCGGCGCCAACTTGTCGTACTCGGCGTAGGTCGCGGCCGCCATGATTCGGCGGTCGTACAGGAGCCGCGCCCGCCGTCGGCCGGCGTTCCCCATGGCCGCCGCCTTCGGCGGGTGGTCGAGCAGCTCGATGATCCGATCGGCGATGACCCGAGCGTCGAAGGGAGTCACAAAGCCGGTCTCGTCCTCTTGCACCAACTCGTCCATGCCGCCGGCCGCCGTGGCGACGATCGGGACCCCGGCCGCCATTGCCTCCATCACCGTCAGCGGAGAGCCCTCGTACCGGGAGGCATGGAGGGCTACGGAGGCTCCGGCCAGGAGGGTGGGGACGTCATTTCGCTGACCGAGGAAACGAATTCCATCGCTGATCCCGAGCGCATCCGCTCTTGCTTGGGCCTCGGCTCGGAGTGGTCCGTCCCCGACGAGCTCGAGGGTCGCATCGGGATGCCGGTGGCGGACGAGGGCGATCGCCTCGATGGCGAGCACGGGCAGCTTGGGGGCGTCGAGACGAGCGACCATGACGATCCGCCCGGCGACCGGTGCGGGATCAGCGGCGAAGCGGGTGGTCTCGATTCCGTTGGCGACGACGACGTACTGCTCAGGACGGCCGATGCCCTGGGCCAGACCTTCGTCCCTCTCGAAGTTCGACACGGCGATGATCCGGGCGCACCATCGTGCGGTGATCCGCTCGAGCGACGCATAGAAGCGACTCGTTCTTCCGGAGAAGGCCCAGAACGACCACCCGTGAGGGGTGAAGATGCACCGGCCAGTGCGGCCGACGCAGATGGCCGCCAGTCGGACCAGAAATCCAGCCTTTGACGAATGGGCGTGGACGACGTCCGCTCTCCGCACCATGGCGAGGAGCGACACGAACGTACGCACATCGGCCAGGGACGGCGCCCGGTCCGGAGCGATCGGATGAAGTCGCACCAATGGGTCGCGCTCGAGGCCCTGCCAGAGATCGGTGCCGCGCGGGCAAGCAACCTCAACGTCCCAGCGGTCCGGGAGTTGGGCGAGGAGATCGAGGACGTGGCGGGGCACCCCGGCGATGGGCGGTTGGCTGACGATCAACAGGCGTCGCCGGGCGGAAGGCATGTCGGGATTATCCTCGCCCAGTGGATATCGGCGAAGTGCTGCGGATCATCTGGCAGCGAAAAGTGGTCTTCCTCCTGACGCTGATCGCCGTCGTGGCTCTCGGAGCAGGGTCGCTTCGGCTCCAGAAGACGGCATACGAAGCCACGTCCACCATCGCGTTCACGCCATCGACGTCGGCCAAGGATCCGATCTTCATCATCTCCCAAGTCGACGTGATCACGCCCCTCTACGCCGAGGCCGTTCGTACCCAGGACACAAAGGCGTTGGCTCGGAGCTTGCTCCGCGGACGCCCGCTGGGCGAGGTGAATGTCCGCACGTTCCGCGGCGCGCCGATCATGAAGGTCGACGTGCGGAGCTCATCGGCTCGGGACGCGCAGCTGGGGGCTCAGGCGGTGACGGATGCCGCCATCCAACGGGCCACGTTTGCCGGCGTCGGGATCGCCGATCTCCAGCTCACGCAGATCGATCGGCCCCAGCTGCCCGACACACCCGTCTCGCCCAGGCCCAAGCTCACCATCCTCATCTCCGCGATCCTCGGACTCGGACTGGCGGCCGCAGCCGCTCTCCTCTGGGATCGGATTGGTCGCCGGGTCGAGACCGCGGATGAGGTCGCGTCGGTGGCTGGGGCCCCGTGCTACGGAGAGGTTCCGCTCGACCGAAATGTCGATCGCCTCGCGTCGGCGGGCGATCTGGTGAACGACCCTCGCTATCGCGTCATCGCCGAGGCCCTTCGCGACATCAGGACCAACTTGCAGTTCACCGAAGGGGCGTTTCGATCGATCCTCGTGACGAGCCCGGAGGGGCGGCACGGCAAGACGTTCGTGTCGTTCGGCATCGCTGCCACCTTGGCCCGCTCGGGCGCCCGGACCTTGCTGGTCGACGGCGACCTCCGTCGCGGACGCTTGGCGGAGTTGCTGCAGATCCCGCGCCGGCCGGGTCTGATGGAGGTGCTCCAGGGTGAGTCGGCCCTGAACGCCATCCAGTCGTCTGATCTCGCAACGCTGTCGGTCCTTCCGGGTGGACAGCTCCAGGACGATCCGGGTGAATTGCTCGACTCGGCTTTCTTCCCGACCCTTTACGACCTCGAAGCGAGCTACGACATCGTCGTCATCGACGCCGCCCCCCTCGTCCCCGTCAACGATGCCCGACTCATTGCTCGCTACGTGAGCGCCGTGCTGCTCGTCGTCAGCGCCGGCACCTTGACTCGGCGTCAGGTTCGCACGGCGGTCGAGCGCCTCGAGATCATCGGGGTCGACGTCACCGCCGTGGTCGTCAACAAGTCGAGAACCCGCCGGAAGGCCAGCTACTACCGGTACCTGAAGACTGCCGATCGCCCCTGATCCGATCGTTCGGGCCCGAGGGAGATCTCAGCGGATGTGGCCGTCGGCACCTCGCCGACGGTCGGCCCGGACCTGCTGGCGGCGCAGGAGCGCCCCGCCGAGCCTCGGGTTCCACCTGAGCATTCTCGCCTTCCACACGATCGGGGATTCGGAAGGGACCAGTGCTGCGGCCGCCCGGTATCCCCGCTGCGCTTCTCGGTAGTCGCCGACAGCCAGGGCCGTGTCCGCTCGCCGAAGGTGCGCTTGGGGCGTCGGGCCCGACAGGCGGCGCTCGACGTACTGCTGCTCAGCCGGCCGCAAGGCGAACGCATCGGCCGTTCGTCGGAGGATGCGCTCGACCGCGTCGTCCATCGCCGCCCGGTCAGAAGAGAGGCCGTCGTCGGTCCAACGGTAGAGGGCCAGGGGCTGGGGCTGATGGGTGACGTTGACGCCCGAAAAGACGGCCCGGAGCCAGAAATCCCAATCCTCGGCATGGGTGAGGGTCTCGTCGAACGGACCCAGCCGGGTTGCGAGGTCGCGTGAGAACAGGGACATCGTCGAGACGAAGTTCTGTTCGAGCAGGGCCATCCGCTGTCGCGCCGGTACCGGAAATCGACCACGGTGACGGGTCTTTCGTGGGTCGATGCCGTTGGCGAACAACCAGTAGGCGTTGGCCGTGATGATGCCGCCGTTGGATCGATGCAAGTCGACCATGGTCTCGAGGTGACGCGGGAAGAGCAGGTCGTCGGCATCGCAGAAAGCGACGAGGTTTCCTCTGGCCTCAGCGATCCCGCGGTTCCGGGCGGCGGCGACGCCTGCATTTTCCTGTCGGACGACCCGGATCGGCCCTTCGTGGGCGGAAGCGATGTCGAAGGTGGCGTCGGTCGAACCATCGTCGATGACAACGAGCTCGAGATCCTCGAACGTCTGGGCGAGGACGGAGGAGAT
>JBKJLN010000417.1:0-3350 GCA_046596935.1 Acidimicrobiales bacterium | reverse complement strand
GTGCGACATGCCGTGGCGACGCTGGTGGTGTCCGACGATGCTCGGCGCCTGGCCGCCGCTGTGCTCCGTCCGCGCCTGCCGATCATCGCCGAGCCGGTGGTGATCCTGGTGCGCAATCTGACCGCTGGGCTGCTTCCGCCGCCGCTCCGCAGGGGCTACGGGTTGGGATGGGATCCACTGCGTCAAGCGGCACTGCACGCCGCGACCGTCGCCTCCCGCCAGACGCTCCCCCTCGTCCCGGCCGCCCTCCGTCGCGCCCGCGCGCTCAACTGACCTTCCAGGGCTCGTGCATTGCCGCTCGGGCAAGCGTTGCCGACCGCGGCGCAGCCTCCCACTGATCGACACCATCGGGCCGCCACTCGGCGACATCGACCTCGAGGAGGTCTGGCGTCACCACGGAGCGAACCGCCAGCACCATGTGCCCATCGGGTTCGCTGATCCCCGGACCCCAGACCGAAGCGATCCACCCGACGGGGATCGAGGCGGTCACCTCCAAGCCGTGTTCGCCGCGCTCGGCCATGACCACGGCGGACTCGTCGTGGCCGGCAGGTGTGCAGTGCACCACGACCGGCTCGTCAGGGCCCGCCAACGCCCCTCCGAGTCGACGCAACGCCGGCGTGGCCCGACTGGCCAACGCCGCCCCCAGACGGAGCCCGTGGCGCGCCCGGAAGACCGGATCCAACCACTGCTCGGCGGCGATGGCAGCCGCCGTGAGCGCCGCCCGGTCGATCATCGGCGCCGGCAGTGTGAACACCAGGAGCAGCGAGTCGCGGCGTCGAGGGTCGGCGGCGTAGACCATTCTGGCGCCCGGACCTGGATCAGGGCCGATCCCGATGTCGGCTTCACCTGGCCGCCGGCCGAGGGTCACGAGCACCGGATGGGCCACGGCCACGTCCCACGCCGCTCGCACCCGCAGGCACCGAGGGGGCGATGCCCCCAATGCCCCCAGAGCCCGCTCGGCGTCGACATCGGTGTGCCCTGGTGTGCGGAGGACGCCATCTCGCCACTCCACGTCATGCTCCTCGCCCGAGCACGCAACCGTCGTCGACGCCGATGCCATCGACCGCCACCAATCGGGCGTCACAGCGACGCGTTCCCGTTGACGCGTCGCCCGCCGGACGTCACCCGAACCTCGATCTGAGTGGCGTCGGGAGGGAGCCCGGGACGAAGGAGAAAGCGGGCGCTCATGCCGCCGTCGTGGGTATGTCGCACGCTCTGACCGAGATGCAACCCGCCACGCTCGTCGACCACCCGACACAACCACTGCTTGTCGAGCATGGTCACATCGAGAGGAGGATGGCGGATCGGAGCGATGATTTCGATGGCCTCCGCCGTCCAGGCAACCGACGAGATCTGGACGGTCGCCTGACCGATGTCGCCAAGCGTCACCGATGGCCGTCGGACGAACTCTGGAGTGAAGTCGACCGCAATCGGCTCCATCCCGGATCGGAGAAAGGCCAGCCAGGATCGGCGCTCCTGGCCCTCCCCTGGCCGTGCATCTGGCGCCAGTCGTCGCGTCTCGAAGCCGGCGCGGCGAAGAGTAACGGCGAGATCGGTCATCAGGGCCCGGCCTTCGGGCCCCATGGCGCGCGCGGCCTCGAAGGCCCGCACCGGTCCGCCAAGGAGGCGCAGGGTTTCGAGGCCTGCGCTCGGGCGGGTCGTTGGGTCGAACCCAGCCAAGAGGTCGAGGTGGCGCTCGATTTCGGCCTCCAACCACACGACGGCGCCATTGGGCGCAGGTGCTGCGGGGAACGACAGCGAAAGCGTGCCCGAGTCGGGATCGGCGGGGCCGACGAACTCGGCAAGGGGGAGCAATCCCCGCACGGCCAGCACGTCGCCGAACTCGGATCGAAGACGGCGAGCAACGTTGGCGTCGAGCACCTCGGCCGCCGCCAGTGCGGCAGTGACGGCATTGAAGTTCCTCCGCACCTCGGCCACATCCGCACCGCCGCGGCGGACGGCCGAGAGTGCCTCTTCGAGCAACAGCCACAGGTGGGCCTCGGCCCGCCGCGAGGATGCTCCGGTCACCGCCGTGACCAGTGCTCAGCGACCGCCAGGAACGGTCGCCCTGCGGGCTGGCCCAGTTGCAGGAGGAACAATCCGGTCGACATCCGCTCGATGAAGGCCCACTCCCACAGCGCATCGACCTCCACATCCGCACGGCGGGCGAGGCGCTCGCACCACTGGAGCCCGAGCGCCAGCGGATCCCCGGCGAGGAGTTCTTCCGTCCAGTCCCGCAGCGGTATGGCCAGATCGTGAGCCCGCTCGGAACGCAACCCTTCCGGGTCGATGAGCTTGAACTTCCCAGAACCGCCGGCGGGGTCCTGAAGAATGTTCGACGCGTGGGCGTCTCCGTGCACCAACACCGAAGTTGCCGCCTCGAATGCGTCGCCCCGCGAGTGCGCAAAGGCGACCGCTCGTTCCACGAGTTCCCTGTCGCAGGGGTGCCCGAGCTCCTCCCACAGTTTCGGGATGAAAGTCGCGAGAAACGCTGCCTGTTCGGCGCCTGTCCGGAGAGAGACGTCCGCCGGCACTGCGACCCAGGTCGGCACGAGCGTCTCGGTGACGACGTCGATCTGCGCTTGGACCGGGAGTCCGAGTTCGGCAAGCGACCGCCCCAATCGCTCGAGCAGCATGGCGCGGGCGCTCTCGTCGGCTCGCAGGACGCGCACGTAGCCGAGCCCGTCGGCCAACCGGAGCGCGCGGAGCTCGTGGGCGAAAGGGGCCTGGCCCTCGAGGCCGTCGGGAAGAGCGATCTTGAGGACGACGGGCGAGCCATCGTCGGCTCGGGCTCGGGCGACCAGTCCCCCGCTGCCGCCGCTGAGTACCTCGCCGACGTCGAGCGACCAATCGATCGAGATGCGCGCAACGTGATCGTGGAGTTCCTCCAACCACTGCTGCCCCGATGCCCCGAGCGCCGTCGCCTTGAGGCGAACGGCGTCGGGCACATCGAAGCTGCGGATCACCCCGACAGCATGACTCGCAACGACCGGGGGATCAGCGGCCGCGCCGCGAGAAGCCGAACCCTCCGAAGACGAGGAGGACGATGACGACGATGAGCAGGATCGTGAGCATGCCTGATGGCTTGCCCAAGCGACGCCTCCCTCAACCGCCCGTTCAGTCCGACGTAGTCGCCTGGAGGGTGGAGGTGAGGGGAAGGCATCTTGCGCTGAGATTCGAGCCGTAGGCTCTGAATATGGTGGCCGCACGCATGACGGACGAACCCGAGCGCGCGCCTCGCACCGTGCTCACCGAGTCGATCGGCCTGCTCGCCCTCCTCGCCACCCGCCGCCTCTACGAGGAGCAACCCCAGCTGTGGGACCTCGGCGAGCAGGGCCGGGCCCGCACCC
>JBKJLN010000096.1:0-3778 GCA_046596935.1 Acidimicrobiales bacterium | reverse complement strand
TTCAACACGTTGGCGAAGCGTTGGGTCTCGTCGAGGAGTTCGTCGTAGGTGATCGTGCGGGTGTCGCCGGGCTCACCCTCCCAGTGGAAGGCGACCCGCCCGCCGTTCCCGGCGGCGACGTGGCGGTCGAGGCAGTTGACCGACACGTTCAGGGTGCCGCCGCTGAACCACTCGGCGAACGGCAACTTCCACTCACAAACCGACGTCCAAGGCTCGAACCACTGGAGCTCCCCAGCCTGCTCAGCCCAGAAAGACTCGGGATCGGCCTCGGCCCGCTCGTACATCGAGCGATCGCGGATGAGCGCTTGGGCGGCGAACGCCGGCGGGGGCGGGAACGTCCGATCTTCCGAGTAGTACGCCTCGATCGTCGCTTCGGCCGGCGGCTCGCTCATGGCCGACGATGCTAGCGACGCTGCCTCTGACCCGACCTTGCCGCTCTCGGGTCAGGAGTAGACGTGGAACGGCGTGCCGAGCGGAAGCTCGCCGCTGTCCCAGAGGAAGTTGATGGCGCCGTTGGAAACGCGCACGCAGCCGTGGGAGGCGGGAAACGGAGGGATGCTGGGCGAGCCATGGACGGCGTATCCGCCGGTGAAGTACTTCGGCCGGAACAATTCGCCGAGTTCAGAGATACGCAGGCCATTGATCTGGCGCTGGACAGAGAAGTTTCCTTCGGGAGTGACCGCGACAGCCGAGCCCGAACTCGTTGCATAGCGGGCGCCGTTCCCCGTCGAGACGTTGAAGACCCGGTTGACCCGCCCATTGCTCACGAGCATCAGGATCTGGCGTCTCTTGTCGACCTCGGCTACGTACCCGCTGGTGCTGCGAGGGGTCGGAAGCACCTGCTCATCGAGGGCGCGAGCTGTGGCGGCGTCAAAGTTTCCGGTGCGAGGAATGCCGGCCGACTTCTGCAGTGCGTAGAGCGCCTGGGTCGTGGTCTGGCCGAAGCGTCCGTCGACCTGCACCCAGTACCCGAGGTTGTTCAACCGTGCTTGGAGCCCGCTGACGCCGGGACCGGAAGCTCCCGCCACGATCGGTGCGTCGCCGGCAGCGATGAAGTAACCGCGACCAGTTGGGGTTCCGGCAATGCCGAGAGCGACCTTTCCTGCGGGGAGCAGGCCGTTGCCCGATCCTTCGAACGTGGCGTCGCCGAATGTGTAGATGCCGCCTCCGCTGCCGAGGATCCGATACCCCTGTCCGGTCGGGCTGGCGTTGATGCCGACGATCGACTCGCGACCCGGTGCGTTGCCGAGGTAGGGGGCGTTGCCGAAGGAGAAGACGGCGCCGTCGCCGGCGACGAGCCAGTAGCCGCCGCCATCAGGAGTCGACGCCATGCCGACGACCGGGCGACCAAGACGTTGGTCGGCGGCCGATCCGAAATAGCCGGCGTCACCGAAGGTGAACAATCCCCCATCGGCGGCAACGAGCCAGTAGCCGTTTCCGGTGGGTGTCGTCGCCATGGCGACGATCGGCTTGGTCAAACGGATGTCGCCGGTGCTGCCGTAATACCCCGCATCACCAAAGGCGAAGATGCCGCCGTCAGCCGCCACCAGCCAGTACCCCCGGCCCGAGGCCGTCGCCGCGATGCCGACGATCGGCTGGTTCAGCCGGATGGCTCCGGTCGAGCCGTGGAAACCGGCCGAGCCAAAGGAGAAGATGCCTCCGTCTCGAGCCACGAGCCAGTAGCCATCGCCCGTGCGGTTGGCCGCCAATCCCACCAGGGGTTGGGACAGGCTGGCGCCGCTGGTGGATCCGGCATAGGAGGCGTCGCCGAATGCCAAGACGGTGTCATCGCCGGCCGCACTCGCTGCGGGTGCGAGCGACACCGTGGTGGCGAACAGCCCGAGCAGGGACAACACGAGAACGATTCGCCGAAGCACCGCCGAAGGGTACCTGCGGAATGGTCAGGTCACGACCCACTCGAGGACACGGAACGCACCGAGGCCCCCGGGATCGACGAGCGCGGCCGCCTCGTCGACGCGGCTTCGGGCTTTGATGGCCTCGAGGTCGGGCGCGGCGGCGGCAGCCTGCCAGGCGGCGCGAGCCTCGGTCACGAGATCGTCGAGGCCGTGCGCGCGCAGGAACTCCTCCTGGGCCCGGTCGAGTTCGGGTCGCTGGATGCGAGCCAGTTGGTCGATGCAGACCTCGACGGTCACGTCCTGGCTGCCGGGGCGGTCGAGGGGCGCACCGCCCGGAGCGCCGCCCCGGTACGTCCGGAGCCACTCGGCCGGTGGGCGGCGAGCCACCCCATCGGTCGTCGCTGCGTAGTCGACGAGGACGACCCTGCCGGTCGAGAGCCGCCGAAGGGCGTCACGCAACCAGTCGACGGCCTGGCCCTGGAGCGGTATCCGCGCCCCGATTGCTGCATCAGGCGCCAGCCGCTCGGCGAGTTCCGCGTCGGCGGTCGTGGCCGGCGTACGCACCTCCGTCAGGATTCCGTCGCCGGATTCCGAGATGTCATCGGGTTCGCCGACGAGCACCTCCGACCATCCGGACTCAGTTCGTTCGAGGAGGACGAATGGCAGGTTGTCGAGCAACTCGTTGGCGAAGATGACGCCGGTGAACGGCCCTGCCGGTAGTTCGCTCAGCGAGGCCACCCGTGGGCCGCCACCGGGGAGGACTCGGGCGCCCTCGCTGTCATCTTCGTCGGCCGACGCCACCGGACCGAGCACGGTGGCCGCGGGCTCGACGGCGAGCTTCGTGGCCTGGCGTTCCCGCAACCGGTCGGATCGCTCGACCAGGAGATAGCGGAGCGCCGGCGCACATCTCGGCGCCGCCGCCAGGACAGCCCGAGCCAGCGTGCCGACTCCGGCTGCCGCCTCGACGACGACGAACGGGTCGGGCGCGCCGAGTTCCTCCCACCACGTGTCGAGGGCGCGGGCCATCACCGTCCCGAAGAGGGGCCCGACCTCGGGGCTGGTCAGGAAGTCGCCCTCTCGCCCTGCGGCACCACCATTGCTGTAGAACCCGACATCGGGCGCGTAGAGCGCGAGTTCGAGGAACTCGTCGAAGCCGATCGGACCGAGGCGGCGGATGCGCTCGCGTACGGCGACGAGCGCCGGCGCTCGCTCGTCCGGCGACGTCAGCGGACCAGCGATGCCGAATCCCCGAGGTTCGCGAAGATCCCCGGGAAGACGCCGACGACGAGCACGACGACGACGGTGATGCCGAGGGCGGCGCCGAGCGCGGCCGGCACCCGGATGGGCGTGCGGTCCTCATCGGGCACTGGGCTGATCCACATCTCCCGGGCGATGTTGAAGTAATAGAAGGCGGCGATCACGGAGTTCACAGCGGCGATGACTCCGAGGACGATCGACGCCGGCGTGCCCGCATCGAGGACCGAGCGGAAGATGGCCAACTTGGCGAACCACCCACCCGCCGGCGGAACACCTGCGAGAGACGCCAGGAACACCGTCATGATCACCGTGAGACCGGGTGCGTACTGGAACAGGCCGCCGAAGCTCGAGATCTCACCGGAGCGAGTTTTTCGGGCCACGGCCATCACGACGGCGAAAGCCCCGAGGTTCATGGCCGAGTAGATGAGGAGGTAGACGATCGACGCCGTCTGCGCCGACTGGGCGGCGCGGAACTCGTCGCCAGCCACGGCGAAGGGCACGAGGATGTAGCCCGCCTGGGCCACCGAGGAGTAGGCGAGCATCCGGACGATGTTCGTCTGCTTGAGCGCCAGCACGTTGCCGACCGTCATCGTGAGCGCCGAGAGCACCCAGAAGAGCGGCTTCCACACGTCAATGCCGTCCGGGAACCCGACGTACACGAGCGT
>JBKJLN010000212.1:0-3305 GCA_046596935.1 Acidimicrobiales bacterium | reverse complement strand
TGAAGACGTCGATGCGAGGCGCTGGCTGCCCGTCGACGACGGAGTTCACGATGACAAGGCCGGCGACCAGCTCGGGATGACGCAGCGCCGCGGTCAACGCGATGCGGCCGCCGAGTGAGCTGCCGAGAACCATGGGCGCCTCGATGCCAAGGCCAGCGCAGAGCTCTGCGATGGCGTCGGCCCACGCTGTCGGCGTCCAGTCCACCGGTCCACCCTCGTCGCTACGGCCATGACCGACTAGGTCGACGAAGATCAGCTGGGCATCGGACGCAAGCGGCGTCACCCACGGCTTGAAAAACGCGTGATCGACATCGGACCCGTGGACCAGCACCAACACTGGCTTGTTGCGAAGCTTCGGACCATCCGGGACGAGGCCAGCGCCATCCACGTCAAAGAACATTCGCCGACCGCTGGACAGCTCGAAGTACCCGACCACAGTCTCATCGACTGACCAGAATTTGCGCCCGAGAAGCGAATCACTGCCGATAGGAGTGGCCCGTGAGTCGTCCTTGCCTTTCGTTGGGGGCGGCTATTCGGTCCGGACCGAACGTCTCAGGCCTAGGTGGCGTGCACGAAATCCCCCACCCTCACTGTTCCGCTCTGCGTGACCGACGCGTACACCCCCAGGCCACGCACGCCGAGATTGAGGTCTTTCGTCGTGAACTACTAGCGACGAGGCCGCTGCTGACATCACGCTTCGATGGGGAGCCGGATCAATTCCGTTCGTTCCATGACTACTGGTGCGAGTTCGGCGACGAGCTCTTCCGAAAGCTCGGCGTCGATGGCGGCGGAGAGGCGTACGCAACCACCCGTCGCCACGCCCACGAAGCAGCGGCCGTCTATCCCGACGTTCTGCCGGCCCTTGAGTGGTTGCGCCAGCGCGGCTTTCGCACCGGCGTTCTGTCAGATGCGGATCGTGACCACCTCGAAGCGAGCATCGCCGGATCCGGACTTCGATTCGACTCCATTCTGAGCAGCGAAGAACTCGCGTGCTACAAGCCGCACCGATACTGCTTCGAGGCTGCGTGCGCTCGGCTCGACGTCCGGCCGGCGGACGCCCTCTACGTCGGAGACACGCCGCTGACCGACATAGAAGGCAGCAGAAGAGCAGGACTCCGTCCGATCTGGCTCAACCGCCGCGGGCTTGAGTGGCCTGAGGACCTCGAACCGCCCGACGACATCGCCGAATCATTGGACGACCTCGTGCAGCTGCTTGCCGCAGGCACCCGGCCGGAAGGCGGTGACTCAGCCCCGACGATGACGTAGAGCGCCACGCGCCGTTCGGTTCGGTCGCAGGAACGGTGGAGTCCGTCGTTAGGAATTGCCGATATCTGCTGTCACCTCGGCGATCGCTTCGATGCACGCCTGGCCGAGCGGCCGTCCGCCATGGCCAACGTCGTCAAGGACGGTCAGGGTGCTGTTCGGCCAAACCTGGTGAAGCCTCCAGGCGCAGTCCAGCGGACCGCTGAGGTCGAGGCGACCATGGACGAGCCGAACGGGGATGTCGCCGACGACGTGGGCGCGCTCGACAAGTTCGTCGGGCGCTAGCCACGACGCATTCCGCCAACAGTGGGTTACCTGCCGCGCGAAGCCGAGCCGGAACTTCGGGTCGTCGTAACGGGGGTTCGGCCGGCTGTCGGGGGTCGTAGCGATGTGCGCTTCCTCCCAACGGCACCACGCGGCGGCCGCCGGCTCATGGACCCGGGAATCCGCGTCCATGAGGAGCTGGTGGTACGCGTCTACCAACGGCAGATCGCGAAGGGCCGGCGGGAGGTGGTCGCGGAACTCCCGCCACTCTGCCGGGAAGAATCGCCCGGCGTGGACCGTAAGCCACTCGATGTCGGAAGCCGTGCCGGTACTGACGGCGCCGAGAACCATTGCGAGCACCCGCTGGGGATGGCGTTCGGTGTAGGTGGCGCCGAGCACGGATCCCCACGACAGCCCGAACACCACCCACTGGTCGATGCCAAGCTCGTCCCGCAGACGTTCTATGTCAGCGACGTGGTGGATCATGTCTATCGAGTTCCAATCACACGCCGCGTCGCTCGCATGGGGCGTACTGCGTCCAGCGCCCCTCTGATCGAACAGGACGCCTCGATGACGCGCCGGGTCGAAGAACAAGCGTTGGTTCGGCGTCGAGCCCGACCCGGGGCCGCCGTGCAAGTAGACGATCGGAACCCCTGCCGGAGCGCCGACCTGCTCGTAGTAGAGGACGTGACCATCCCCCACGTCGAGCTCACCGACATCGAACGGCTTCATCTTTTGCGGGGTCACGTCCGCAGTCTGATCCGTTAGTCGATTGCGCGCTCGATACGCGCCGTCCGGCGCTCTCGAGGGCGCACCGGCAGCTGGATTCGCGAGCGCGCACTAGCACGCGTCGACGAAGAGATCCGTCATCGGCGGGGCGCGAAACCCGCTGGACCGGTTGTCAATTGCGCACAAGGCTGCGGGCGCGCTCGATCGAGCGCACGAGCTAAGCGGCTGCCCCGCCGGGAACCCTCCATCCCGTAGAACCGAGGAGCAGTTCTCACGCACACCCCCGCGCCGACCCGATGACCACGCCGCCGAAGCGGCACGCCGACGAGCTCGACGTCGATGAACATCTCGTCCGACGCCTGCTGGGCGACCAGTACCCGCAGTGGGCCGACCTCCCCCTTCGCGCCGTCGTGCCAACCGGCACCGACCACACGATCTATCGGCTGGGCAACGAGCTCGTCGTCCGCATGCCGATCATGGCCTATGCCACGCGACAAGCGGCAAAGGAGGCGCGCTGGGTGCCTTTCCTGGCGCCGCAGGTGCCGCTCGCACTCCCGTTTCCAGTCGCGATGGGCGAACCGGGACACGGATACCCGCTGCCGTGGTCCGTGGTGCGATGGATCGATGGCGAGCGCGCGGATGGCGACACGCTCGACCTCAGGCAGGCTGCCGTCGACCTTGCCGCGTTCGTCCGCGCGCTGCACGCGTGTGACGCGATCAGTGGACCGCCAGCCGGCGAGGACACCGGGTGGCGCGGCCTGCCTCTTGGCCTTTGGGTCGAACGCCTGCAACCGTGGATCGAGAAGCTCGACGGCTTCCCCGGCATCGACTTGATTCTGGCCTCGTGGCAGGACGCGCTGTCGGCACCGGAGTGGGACCGAGCCGGCGTCTGGTTCCACGGCGATCTCGGCGGCAACCTCATCGCCCGTGATCGGCGGCTCGTTGGTGTCATCGACTCGGGCTATGGCGTCGGCGATCCCGCTTGCGACCTCATGCCCGGCTGGACGCTGTTCCGCGGTGAGTCTCGCCGCATCTTCTTCGAGGAGTGC
>JBKJLN010000450.1:0-4373 GCA_046596935.1 Acidimicrobiales bacterium | reverse complement strand
GCCACGGCGGGTGCCGGCACCGGGGAAGGCTCGGCCAGTTGCGCGACGAGCGTCTGCAACTCGTCGTTGCTTCCCGTGGCGTCGGCGGCCGCAAGGCTGGCAAGCGATCCGTCGCCGATGTCGAGGCCCCGAAGGCGCATGGCCACGGTGAGGTCGTGGGGGTTCGAGGATGCAGCCATCGCCGCTCGCAGGTCGATCCGACCGTCGGCGTAGAGCTCGAGCAACGTCTGGTCGAACGAGTGCATGCCGTAGTAATCGCCGTCGTCGATGATCTCCTGCACGTCTTGGCGGTTGGTGGCGTCGACGATCCAGCTCTGCACCCGTCCGTTCACCACCAGTACCTCGGTGGCCGGGATCCGGTCGGTCCCGTCGATCGTGGGCACGAGCCGTTGGCACATCGTCCCCTTCAACACGCCGGCGAGGACGAGTCGAATCTGGCGCTGCTCGCTCGGCGGAAAGAACTCGATGATGCGGCTGATGGTCTCGCTGGCGTCGGTGGTGTGCAGCGATGACAGGACGAGATGCCCCGTCTCGGCGGCCATGAGCGCCGTCGAGATGGTCTCGGCATCGCGCATCTCTCCGACGAGGATGACGTCCGGGTCCTGTCGAAGGGCGGCCCGCATGGCCGAGGCGAAGCTCGGGGTGTCGGCTCCGAGTTCACGCTGGCTGATCGAGGCCTCGGCGTCGCGGTGCATGACCTCGATGGGGTCCTCGATGGTCACCACGTGCGCTGGCCGCGTCCGGTTGATGTGATCGACCATGGCTGCGAGCGTCGTCGTCTTTCCCGATCCCGTCGGGCCGGCCACCAGCACCAGCCCACGCGGCTCGTCGGCAAAACGGCGGAGGATCTCGGGAAGATGCAACTCCGAGATCGTCTGCGGCGTGGTCACGATCGTCCGGAACACCAAGGCCACCGTGTCGCGCTGCAGGTAAGCATTGACGCGGAAGCGACCATCGCTGTTCGGGAGGGCGTAGGCGAAGTCGACCTCCTCGCCCCGGGCGAAGCGCTCGCGCAAATGGGGCCGCACGACGACCGAGGCGATGGCGGCCGTGTCGTCCTCGGTGAGAGGAGCAGCCCCCTCGAGCACCTGGAGCACCCCGTTGACCCGTACCCTCGGCGGACCACCCACGCGCAGGTGCAGGTCGGATCCGTCGAGGCGCTGCAACTCGAGCAGGAAGCCGTCCAACAAGCTCGTCGTCGCCTTGGTCGATGCCGCTGCCATCAGAGCGCCGTCGTGTTGTAGCGGTTCATGGCCTTGGCCACGCCGTCGGCGACGATCATCTCGACGGCGTCGGCCGCCTCTTCGACTGCGATTGCCAGCTCCATGCGCTCTCCCTTGGTCGGCTTCTTCAAGACGTGGTCGGCTCCCCGCTCCTTCCCGCCCGGGGGTCGCCCGATCCCGATGCGCACCCGCACGAAGGCATCGGTCTTCAGGTGATCCCGGATGGACCGTAGGCCGTTGTGCCCGGCGAGGCCACCACCCTCCTTGACCCGCAGACGTGCCGTCGGGAGGTCGAGCTCGTCGTGCACGACCACGATCCGTGCAGGGTCATCGACCTCGTGGCGACGAACCAAGAGACTCACGGCAATTCCGGAGTCGTTCATGTAGGTCTGCGGGAACGCCAGGGTGACCCTGGCCCCCTTGTCCAGCGTGACCGTCCCGGCCAGGCTGCGCTCGCGCTTGGCCATCGTCAACGAGCCTCCGTGGCGCGCCGCCAAGAGGGAGACAACGTCGGCTCCAGCGTTGTGCCGCGTGCCGGCATAGTCGGACCCCGGGTTCCCGAGGCCGACCACGAGCCAGTCGATGCTCAGCTTTCGGCGGGAGCCTCGCCGCCGTCGCCCGACGTCTCGCCATCTCCGCCCTCGGCCTCTTCGGCTTCGACTGCCTCGGCCAGCTCCTGCAGGGCCTCGATGTCGGCCTCGGGGATGAGATCGAGCTCGCTCGTCTGTGCACCCTGGGCGACGACGATGGCCTCTTCGGGATCGACGTCGGTGGTGACGCCGTTCGGAAGCTTGAGGTCGCCGACGCGGATGGCATCGCCGATCCGCAGGCCACTGATGTCGATCTCGATGTGGGTGGGGATGGCCGAAGGCGTGGCGTTCACCGTCAGCGAGAAGAGCGTCTGGTCGACGACGCCCTCGTCGTTGGTGACGTGCTTGGCCTCGCCCACCAGAAGGAAGGTGACATCGGCGCTCATGATCTCGTCGCGGCTGACGACCTGGAAGTCGACGTGGGTCACCGAATTGCGCACGGGGTGGCGCTGCAGGACCCGGGCCATCGTCAGCTGACTGCGGCCGTCGATCGAGAGGTTCACCAAAGCGTTGACGCCGGCCTCGGTGTTGAGGGCCAACCGCAGCTCACGGGCGTCGACCGACACGGAGACCGGGTCGGTGCCATGGCCGTAGACGACGGCGGGGATCCTGCCCTCGCGGCGGAGGCGCTTCGAGCTGCGGGTGCCGCTCTCCCGGCCGGTCTCGGCGACGAGTTGGATCTCAGCCATGGTGGAACGCGCTCCTACGTAGTGCTGCAAAAAGGGGGACGTGCCAGCGTAGACGCCAACCGGGTCAGGCGGCACTTCCGGCGGCCCCCGGCGCGTTTCGGTTGCCCTTCCGGACCCTACAAGGGCAACCGCAACGGGTTGGAACGCCTGCAAGGGCAACATGAACGGATGCCGAGGTCCTCCCCGCCACCGCCGGGCGTGTGTGCCGAGTTCGGGGTACTCGACCGTCCGGTCGCCCTCGCCGGCGGGCAGGGCGGGAGTTGGCGGGCGGGGCGGCTCGTGCTCAAGCAGGTCGGGACGGATCCGGTGGCGGCCGAGGAGCTCCGGTGGCTCGGAACGAATGTCGCATCCACTGGGGATGTGCGGGTCGCCGCGCCGGTGGCCGCAACGGACGGGTCGTGGGTGCTCGACGGCTGGGCGGCGACACCGTTCCTCGAGGGAGCGCCGCCCGGACGGCAGTGGGCCGAAGTGCTCGACGCCGGTCGAGCCTTCTCCGCCGCCGTGGCGGCGCTCAGCCGTCCGACATTCCTCGACCGGCGGCGCTCGCCGTGGGACACCGGCGATCGGATGGCGTGGGGTGATCAGCCGCTGGCGATTCGGTCCGACCGGCTCCGCCCGTTGGCAGAGCGATTAGCGGGCGCGCTGCAGCCAGTGGACGAGCCGACGCAGCTCGTCCACGGAGACCTCGGTGGCAACGTGCTCTTGTCGGACGGATTGCCGCCGGCCGTCATCGACCTGTCGCCCTACTGGCGTCCCGTCGGCTGGTCACTGGCCGTCGTCGCCGTCGACGCCCTCGTATGGTCAGACGCCGATCCGTCCGCCTTCGCCGACCTCGACCCGCAGATGCTCCTGCGGGCGATGCTCTACCGCCTGGTGACCGACGACGTCCTAGGCCAGGACACCTCAGAGGTCAACGAACCGGTGGTGGACCTCCTGCTCGGGTGGAGCGAACCAACTGCCGCGCAAATGGCCCCGCCCGCCGCTTCCCGTCATGAACGGTGCCCAGAGCACCCGTTGGACACGGAAAGCCGACTACCGGCGACCGACGAGCACCGTTGACGGCGACGGCGGACCGGGTGGAGCCAGCTCCGAGCGCAACCCCGCTCCCGAGAGGCCGGTGTCGGGAGCGCCAGCGAGCAGTCCGGCATGTGAGCGGAACGGCTTCATCGTGGAGCGAACCGACAATTCAGCGAGACAATCAGAACTGGTTCTCGCCGCCGAAGAGTTCGGAGACGGAGGAGTCCTCGAACACCGCCCGGATGGCGTCGGCGATGAGGGGGGCGATGGAGAGCACCTCGAGCTTGTCGAACTGTTTGTCCGAGGTGATTGGCAGCGTGTTCGTGACGACGACCTTCGAGAGCCGGGAGTTCTTCAGCCGGTCGACGGCGGGTCCGGAGAGCACGCCGTGGGTGGCGATGCACCACACGTCGCTCGCTCCTTTGGCAATGAGGGTCTCGGCGGCGGCGCAGATGGTGCCGGCGGTGTCGATCATGTCGTCGACCAGCACGCAGCGGCGGCCGTCGACGTCACCCATGACGCCGACCGCCTCGACGACACCGATCTTGTCCTTGGCCCGGCGCTTGAAGATGCTGGCCATGTCCATGCCGAGGTGTTGGGCGTAGCGGTCGGCGACGCTGGTGCGGCCCTGGTCGGGAGCCACGACGACGAACTCGTCGTCGCCCATCTCGCGACGGATGTACTCCTCGAGCACCGGCGCCGCCAGGAGGTGGTCGAAGGGGCCGTCGAAGAATCCCTGGATCTGGCCGGAATGGAGGTCGACACTGACGATCCGGTCGGCGCCGGCGGCGGTGAGGATGTCGGCCACGAGCTTTGCCGTGATCGGTTCGCGCCCCTTGGCCTTGCGGTCCTGG
>JBKJLN010000346.1:0-5812 GCA_046596935.1 Acidimicrobiales bacterium | reverse complement strand
CGGGTATCGGTGGGACTAACTGGCGTCCAGGGGAACCACGACGACCGGGCCGGACGCGTGGTGCACCACCTGCTGGCTGACCGACCCGAGCAAGAGTCCCGCGAACCCGCCGCGACCCCGCGAGCCGACAACGATCAGATCCGCGCCCTTGCCCGCCTCGAGGAGGGCGTGGGCCGGAGAGCCCTGCACGACGGTTCGCCGGATGGGCGCTTCGAGCCCCGACTCGTCGGCCGCGTCGACAACCGTGTCGAGGAGTTTGTCGGCGGCGTCGCTGTAGATCTTGGGATCGATGAGCGCTACGCCATACGGGGTCGCGCTGCCGATGTAGGCACCGTGCCATGCGTGAACCGCCTCGACGGTGCCGCCGTGACGGTCGGCTTCATTGATCGCCCAGCGCAGTGCGAGCGTCGACGGCTCGGAGCCGTCGACCCCAACCACGATCCGGTACGTGTGGGATTCCTCTTCACGGACTGTTCCGGCGTTCGTCATAGAGGCATCGTCGCCGTCGGGTCGGACCGGGGATAGGGCCGGAGGTCCTCTTGCTCGGGACCTTCGCCCCTAGCTCGCAGGCCTTCTCGGGCGGACGATGCCAACGCCGACGCAAAGAGGAGCCCGATGAGAACGCAACTGGATTCGCCACCCCTCGAGGTGCTCGATCGAGAGTTCTGCCTCGAGTTGTTGGCTTCGGACGTCGTCGGCCGTTTGGCGGTCGTCGTGAAGGGTTCGCCGCAGATCACGCCTGTCAACTACGTGCTCGACGGTGAGGTCCTGGTGTTCAGGAGCGGGCCGGGCTCGAAGTTGCGGGCCGCCGAGCGCGCACCTGCGTGTCTCGAGATCGACCACTTCGACGTCGAGGCGAGGACTGGTTGGAGCGTCGTCGCCTCTGGACGACTGGAGGAGATCACGCCCTATCAGGCCACCCTGCTCGCGGCCGCCCAGCGGCTCCCGATCGACCCGTGGGCGGGAGGACCGAAGATGCACTGGCTGCGGCTGATCCCATCGCGAATCACGGGGCGACGGATCGTGACCGATGTGCAGGCGACTTCGCGTCTCGACGCCGCCGCCACCAAGGCCGAGGGTCCCGTCTCCCCCAGTCTCAGCTGCCCGCAATGCCACTCTGCGCCTATCGGTCGATGAAAGCAAATACTGCCTCGGCTGCCTGATGTTCTGACAGGACTGCGAATGGCCACGTCACCTTGTATACCGACGCTGCAGAAAGGGTCCTTCGCCTCTACGGTCGCTCGAGCTTTCGCACCAGACTGCGGAGATGACGAATTCGCACACGGAAGCCAAGGACCGGATCGTGGTCGGCGTCGACGGCTCTGACGGTTCCCGAGCGGCGTTGCATTGGGCGGTCGACGAAGCGATACGACGCGACGGGGAACTCGAGTTGGTCCACACCTGGCACATCACCTACGCCGGCGAGTACCTGGTGCCCAATTCCGGCGACCTCCAACAGGCCGGTCGGGAAATCCTCGACGCCGCTTCCAGCGAGGCCCAGGAGCTCGGCGCTGAAGTCGCCGGTGCGAACCTCGTCAGCGGCAGTGCGGCACATGCGCTTCTCGAGAGGGCCAAAGGCGCCGACCTTCTCGTCGTTGGGTCCCGCGGCCGGGGAGGATTCGGGGCCCTTCTGCTCGGATCGACAAGTCAGCAGTGCGTTCATCATGCGCCGTGCCCGGTGGTCGTCGTCCCAGCGTCATGGCCCGAGAAGTAGGCGGGCGATCCTGACTACCCCGTGCTCGAGGTGCGCGGCGGACGTCGAGCGGGACGACGCGTGGTCGTGGGCGCTGAGGGACTCGAACCCCCGACCCCCTCCTTGTAAAGGAGCCCGGGACCGAAATCTTCATCAGGCCTTTCGCGCGAAATCCCTGGTCAGGACATGTTTCTGGTGACAGGGGGTGACGGCTCCTGTCACCTGATGTCAGCTCGTTAGGTCACGGTTAGGTCACGCCGACCGCCCACAATCGCCGCCGGACTGCCGACATTATGGAGGCGGTGAACGCCGGCATAAGCGCGCCCAGCGTCAGGAGGCCGTGTCGCCGTTTCCGACGTCGTTAGCTGGCAGCATCGAGGGCTCGGAGACGTCGCCCTCGGCCGCACCTGTCGACTCCCCACCAGCACGCCGTCTGGTGCGCCATCGCCACCGAGATCCAGGCATGGCGCGACCGCAGCGGACCCATTGACACCTCGCCGACAGGTGTCAAAGTTGATGACCGGGTGCTGAGGCGCGACTAAGGGCTCCCCGCATGGTTGATCATGCGGTTGAGGTGGGGGCGAGGGTGTAGTTCCAGTCGCCGTGCCATTCGTGTCGGGTGAGGGGCAGGGCTCGCATGTCGGCATCGCTGATCTTGATGCCCTTCTCGTAAAACTCGGTGTCGCGTTCGGCTCGGATCTGGAGCCCGGTGTCGGTGGTGGTCGCGGAGATCAACTCGATGATGGTGCGGTAGGTGGTGAGGGGCCGGCCCCGCCAGTTCATGGTGATGAAGCTGAACATGCGGTGCTCGATCCGGTTCCATTTGGAGGTGCCTGGCGGGTAGTGGCACACGGTGATCTCCAGACCGGTCTCCGCGGCGAGGCGGGCGAGGTGCGCCTTCCATGCCTTCACCCGGTAGCCGTTGGAGCCGCCGGCGTCGGCGGTGATCAACAGCTTGTTGGCGTCGGGGAACCGGGCGGCTCCCATCTGGATCCACCACGAGCGGATCGAGTTGACCGCGAACTCGGCGGTGTCAGCAACGTCACCGACGGAGACCCAGTCTTCGTTGTTGATCTCGTCGTAGATGCCGTATGGGATGGCCCGGCCCAGCTCGGGGTTCACAAAGTCGTGCACGTTGACCCGGGTCGGTTCACCCTCGGGTTGCCATTCCACGCCGCCGTTGTCGTACTCGCCGACCATCTCCTTCTTTTTGGTGTCCACGCTGATCACCGGCTCACCCTCGCCCACGAAGCTCTGCGCGAGGCCGTGCAGGTAACGGAACTGACCGTCACGGTCCGGGTGCGCGGTGCCTTCCTTGACCTTGGCCGGCGACTGCAACGAGTAGCCGAGCCGCTTGAGGATCCGCCCGACCGTGTCATCAGAAACCTGGAACCCTTGACGGACCAGTTCCGCGGCCAGCTTCGCGGTCGACTTCGAGGTCCAACGCAGCAGCGACATCGGGTTGCCTCGCGTGTCGGGATGCACCAGCTCATCAAGCGCCTCGAGAAGACCTGGCTGGGTCTCGGTCACCGTCTTGGGTCCCGCCCCCGGGGCACGAACCCGAGACGACGGTTCGGCGCCGCCGGCGACTTCCTTCATGCCCGAGATCACCGTCGAGCGCGACATGCCCGACGCCTCGGTCACACGTGCCTGGCCGCCACGACCCAACAGGTGCGCTGCCGCGCCCACCAGCAGTCGCCGCTGACGCTCATCCACCAACGGTGTCATCACCTCGAAGAACCGCGCGAGCGCATCCCCAGTGACCTCCACACACCCAAGCTACTCCGCGCGGCTAATACTGCGGGGGACCCTAACTCGACAAGGTGTGGTATCCGGAGCGCCTATGACGCCTTCTGCGCAGCGAGGCCTTGAAGCAGGACACGGTCGACGGTGGCACTGGCGTCGCGATCGACCCCGTCGGCGATCGCAGAGTTGAGCCGGGTCTGCCACGGCAGCCCCATCCAGTGGAGGCCGTCGATGGGTGAGCGGCCGCCTTGGTGTCTGGGAGACCCGTCGGCGTCGAGGGCACCGGCTACCCGGAGCCACGGGTAGCAGGGGCGGAAGCCGGTGCACCACAGCACGGCATTCGGGTCGAGTTGGGCTCCGTCCTCAAGTGTGACTGTTGCTCCTTGTCCGCCGGTGACACGGTGCGCGACGAGCTGAACGGTTCCGTCCTCGACGAGGCGGGCCAGCTGGCGTCCGATGATCGGGTCGCCGCGATGCCTGATTTGTCGGGCGATGCGGGTGTCGCTCTTGGCGTTGAGGATGCCGGTGAGGTAGATCCACCAGTACAGGCTGATTCTGAGGATCGTCTTGGGGAGGTTCCACAGAGGGCGGGGGGCGGCGACGGTGACCTGGTGGGTGACGGCGAGCTCACAGGCCAGCTGGGCGGCGCTATTGCCTCCGCCGACGACTAGGACGTGACCGGCGCGGATGTCGGTGGGCCGCCGGTATTGCGAGGAGTGGAGCTGTTGGACCGTGTCGTCCAGTCCGGCGGAGGCGTCGGGCACTCTCGGCCCTTGGAAAGGGCCGGTGGCGATGACGACGTGCCGAGCGCTGATCGTGCCGCTCGATGTGTGGGTGAGAAAGCCTCCACCCTCAGCGGGTTCGACCGCCTCGACGCCAGTGTTGAGATGGACAGGTAGGTCGTGCCGGCGGGCGTACTCGGCCAGGTAAACGGCCATCTCATCCTTCGTCGGATATTGACTTCGCCCTCGCGGGAAGCGCAGCCCGGGTAGAGCGCTGAAACGTCGGGGCGTGAACAGCGTCAGGCTGTCCCACCGGCTGCGCCAGCTGTGCCCGAGTTGTGAACCGCCATCGACGATCAGGAACGACGCCGAAGTCCGCCGGGACAGCCAATAGCCGGTTCCGAGGCCGGCTTGGCCAGCGCCGATGATCAGGACGTCCACGGTGCGGTGGTGGCGGTTGTCATCCGTTTCAGCCATGGCGGGTTGTCGTCAACTCCACTGCCAGTTCGCGACCGATTGCGCACGCGGCGACGTGCAGACGATGCTCGGCCGGCCGGGCCAACGAGCTCCCACAGCTACGTCGAACCCAACCGTGCGGTCGCAGCAATCGTGTCGATTTGTCGACTAGCACTGGGCCCCTCATCGGCATCGTTCTCATCCTCGCATCGCAACCTATTCGTCGTTCCAATCGCTGTGTTCATTCGCGATCGCAGTTGTGAACGCCACCGCCCTGCTCGTGGAGCTGTGCCGTGCTGCGGCGGTCTCGGGCTGCGCTCGAGGTCCTTGCGTGACGAGGCGACGGGGACGCCTGGGTGTACCTTCCTGGGAGCGCACGGATTTGCGCAGGCCTTTCCCGGCACGTCGCCCCGGACCCCGGTAGCGCGTCATTGGCCCGAACGGAGAGCAGGCCGGGGTGGCGCGAGCCTTTCAAGAGTCGGTCGTGGAATCTGACGGCGACGGCGATATCCGATCCACGATGTTGCTTCCGGAGGTGTCAGGGGTTTACGCGCAGGTGGCGGCGCTCCTCCATGAGTCACGCCGCGAGGCGCCGGACCAGCTTGGTTCGTTCCTCGCCCGTCGCGTCGTGCCCTTCGGCATGCACGATCTGTCCGTGTACGTGACCGACTTCGAGCAACGCCGGCTGGTGCCGATCACGGGATCGGCGGCGACCGCTTCCATCGACATGGACACCTCTACCGGAGGACGATCGTTCACCACGGCCCGGCAGATGGAAGAGGCCGTCGATGGTGGCTCCCGGCTGTGGAGCGTCGTGATCGACGGAGCGGCGCGGCTCGGGGTGATGGCCGTGACGCTCTCCGAAGTGGACGACATTGCCCGAGCCCTGGCCGACAGCTTGGCCGGCGTCGTTGCCGCTCTGATCGTCACCCGCGGCCAGTGCACCGACGCCTACACGGCGATCAGACGAAGCGAAAAGTTCAGCCTGGCCGCCGAGATGCAGTGGGATCTCTTGCCTCCGCTGAGTCTCGACAGCGGCCGGGTCTCGGTGGCCGGGCTGATCCAGCCCGCCTACGAGGTCGGCGGCGACTCTTTCGATTACGCCGTGAATGGCGACATCCTCGACTTCGCGGTGTTCGACGCGATGGGGCACGGGTTGGAGTACAGCCAGCTCGCCCATCTTGCCGTCAGCAGC
>JBKJLN010000341.1:0-3473 GCA_046596935.1 Acidimicrobiales bacterium | reverse complement strand
GCGCTCGCCGCTTTCGGCACGGTCTATGTCGGCTTCGTCGCCCGTCGCTATCTCCGGTGGCAGGCGCTGCGTCAACGCGCTACTCGTCGCCCCCCGGAATGACGAGATCCCACCGGTCGAGGCAGTCTTCGCACCGGTAGGTGATGAGGTCGCCCGGCGCCGGCGGCTGCTCGTCGTCGAACCGGGTGATGAGGTGGCACCACCCGCCACAGTCGATGCACGTGATGTTGGGCGGCGCCAGCAACTCACCGTCCTCCCCCCGCTCGGACCTATCCATCAGGAGGGCGGCGCCGGGAGCGCCAGCGAGCAGCCGCCAGTCGAGCGGAAAGGAGCGTCAGCGACGCAGAGCGAGACCATCAACGCTGCACGAAGATGCCGGTCGCCTCGACGGCGACGGTTCCGTCGGCGAGGAGAAGGCGGCCCTGCACCCGCTGTGTCCGCCTCGGCTCCACCCGGTCACGCCAGGCTTCGATGCGGATGGGCTGGCCGTCGAGGGGGACGGGCTTGCGGTAGCGCAGTTCGAGCGTTGCCGTCACGCAGGGAACATCGTCGAGCGCCCAGCCGAGTGATGCCATCGTTTCGTCGAGCACCGTGGCCGCGATCCCTCCGTGGAGGAATCCGGGCGGCCCGCGGTGGCCGGGAAGTGGGTCGAATCGGGCCACGAGGCCGGGGGGCTCCTTGTGGAAGCGCAGCCCGAGGCCGAGCGGGTTCTCACCCGTGGTTCCTTCATCGGTCGGGAGCTCGGGCACCAGCGGCGAAACTACCGGCCATGCGCGTCGTCGCCGGCATCGCCAAGGGACGTCGGCTGGTCGCTCCGGCGGGGGACGTCACCCGCCCCACGTCCGACTTCGTGCGGGAGGCCATCTTCAACAGCCTCGGGAGCCTGATCGACCTCGAAGACCTCGACGTCGCCGATCTCTTCGCGGGATCTGGCGCCATGGGGATCGAGGCGCTCTCGCGAGGTGCGGCGACGGCGGCATTCGTCGACGCCGATCGTCGTGCCATCGCCACCATTCGCACCAACCTCGAGGGCACAGCGCTCGAAGGCGGCGGCGTCCATCAAGGTGATGTGGTGCGATGGCTCGAACGACGGAACGAGGCGGTCCCCTCCCTCGACGTCGTCTTCGTCGATCCGCCCTACGCCTTCGATGGTTGGGACGAACTGTTCGAGCGACTGCTGCGACACGTGCGTCAAGCGGAATCCGGAGGCATCGTGGTGGCCGAGAGCGATCGCGAGATCGCTCCCGGCGAGGCCTGGGAAGTTCTCAAGTCGAAGCGCTACGGCAGTACCGTGGTGACCCTGACTTCCCCGCGGCCCGAGCGCCCCCTTGACCGGAACACCTGGAGCCACCCGTGAGAACTGCCCTGTGTCCGGGCTCGTTCGACCCCCTGCACAATGGCCACGTCGACGTCTTCGAGACGGCGGCCCGCCTCTACGACCGTGTCGTCGTGGCGGCTATCCGTAACCCCGGCAAGGGTGAGCCCCTGTTCAGCCTCGACGAGCGCAAGGACATGATCCGCGAGGTCCTCTCCCACCTCGACAACATCGAGGTCGTCTCCATGACCAAGCTCACCGTCGACGTCGCCAAGGAGGTCGGGGCCTCGGTGATCGTGAAAGGTCTGCGCGACGGCACCGATTTCGCTTCCGAGCTACAGCAGGCGCAGATGAACAAGGCCATCTCCGGCATGCAAACGGTGTTCCTGCCGTGCGGTCCTGCGAGCTCGTTCATCGCCGCCACTCTCATCCGCCAGATCGCACAGTTCGGCGGCGCCGATCGGGTGGGCTCGATGGTCCCCGAGCTCGTGGCCAAGCGGCTGGCCGAGAAGTTCCGTGGATCGGCCGAACGGGATGGGGCATGAACTCGATGAGTAGCGACGAAATCGATACCGAGACCCTGGTTCGTCGCGTGGTCGAGGTCGTCTCGAACGCCAAGTCGGTCCCGCTCTCGTCGTCGGTGATGATCACCAAGGACGAGGTCCTCGAACTCTTGGAGGATTCGCTCGAGCGCCTGCCCGACGAACTCCGCCAGGCGCGGTGGATGCTCAAGGAGCGCGAGGAGTTCCTGGCCAAGGTGGCGCGCGAGGGCGATGACATCCTCGAATCCGCCCGCGTGCGGGCCGAGCGCATGGTCGAGCGCCAGGAGATCGTCCGCGAGGCTCGCCACACCGCCCAACGACTCGTAGAGGAAGCCCGCGACGAGTCGCGACGGCTTCGGCTGGAGGCCGAGGACTACTGCGACCAGAAGCTGGCCGCCTTCGAGATCGTGCTCGAGCGCACCCTCAAGACCGCCCGTGCGGGTCGCGAGAAGCTGTCCGTGACTCCGGCACCGGCGGATCGCCCCGAGGTCGGGCTGAGCACCGAGGAGAACGACTCGTCCGAGGCCTTCTTCGACCAGGACCAGCCATAGCCCCCCGCAGCCCGTTCCGGGTCAACGTCACGTCGATCCTGCGCCACGCCGAGCCAAGGCGCGAGATCGTCCAGGGACGCATCGACGACCTCTTCGTCAGTGGCAGCGAGGTGCCGGCCGAGGCCCTGGTCGACGTCGAGGTCGAGTTGCTGCCCCTTGGTGCCGCCCTCGAGGCCATCGGTACGGTCAAGGCTCCGTGGAAGGGCCCCTGCCGGCGGTGCCTCCAGATGGCCTACGGCGAGTTGACGGGCGTCGTCCGGGAGCTGTTCGAGGATCCGCACGAGGAGGGGGAGAGCTATCCCCTTCAGCACGACGAGATCGACCTCGAGCCGCTGGCGCGCGAAGCTGTCATGCTCGAGTTGCCCCAGGCGCCCCTCTGCCGAGAGGATTGTCAGGGCCTCTGCCCCACTTGTGGGGCGGATCGCAACGAGAGCACCTGCTCGTGCGAGCCCGCCACCGATCCCCGGTGGTCGGTGTTGGACGAGTTGCGCACCCAGTACCCGGAAGAGAGCTAGACGACGATGGCCGTCCCCAAGAAGAAGACCTCCAAGATGAAGAGCCGCTCGAGGCGGGCGTCGAACTGGAAGCTGACGACGCCGGCGCGCAGTGTCTGCCCCCAGTGCACCCAGGCCAAGCTGCCCCACGTGGTGTGCAACAACTGCGGCTGGTACGGCGGGCGCCAGGCCATCGAAGTTTGATCGCACTCCCCATCGCCATCGATGCGATGGGCGGCGATCAAGCGCCGGGGCAGATCGTTGCCGGCGCCGCCATGGCCGCTGCCGAGTTGGGCGTCCCTATCGTGCTCGTGGGTCCGCCTGAGCTGATCGGCGACCCCCACGGGCTCGAGGTCGTCCCCTGCACCGAGGTCATCGACATGCACGAGGACGGTGCTCGCGCGGTTCGCCGCAAGAAGAATGCCTCCCTCGTGGTCGCCGCCGAGCTGGTCCGCGACGGCAAGGCGAGCGCCATGCTGAGCGCCGGCAACACGGGCGCCACCGTCGCCTCCGCACTTCTGCGGATGGGGCGCATCACCGGCGTGAACAGGCCCGCCATCGCCACGCCGAT
>JBKJLN010000272.1:0-8757 GCA_046596935.1 Acidimicrobiales bacterium | reverse complement strand
CTCGACCCGGGCTCCGAGGGCGAGGTCGACACCGCCGACGGTGATGCGGGCCGGTGGCGTCGATCCGAAGTAGGCGCCATAGGCCTCGTTCATGGCGCCGAACTCGACCATGTCGGCGAGGTAGACACTGACCTTGGCGACGTCGTTCCAGGCAGCACCGGCGGCGACGAGAATTCGCTCGATGTTGCGCAGGGTCTGGGTCGTCTCGGGCCCGACTCCGCCTTCCACGAGGCCGAGCCCTTCGTTCGTTCCGAGCGTTCCCGATACGAAGACGAGTCCGTCGGTGACGCCGGCGTGGGAGAACTGGGGAAGGCGTCCCAGTCCGTCGACGACGAGGCGTTGGCGCAGAGGCATGGCCCATGCTTGCTCTCCGCGCTCCCCGAAGCGAGAGCGAGGGTCAGCCGTTGCCGGCCGGCAGAGGCAAGTGGTGGTGGGCAGTGAGGTGCTCGCGCACCATCAGAAGGGCCGTGACCCCTTCGCCGACGGCCGAGCCGAGTTGCTTGGTCGATCCGCGGCGCACGTCGCCGGCCGCGAAGACACCGGGCATCGACGTCTGGAATGACGAGTCGGTGGCGATGAACCCCCACTCGTCGACGTCGATCTGGTCTCGGAACGAGCCCGAGTTCGGGTCGAGGCCGATGAAGACGAACGCCGCTGACGCCTCCCACCGAGTCGTTTCCCCGCTCGAGAGGTCTCGACCGACGACGGCCTCGAAGCGCCCGCGGGCGCCGACGAGCTCGACGATCTCGACGCTGGTGTGCACGATCACCTGGGGATGCTCGGCGATCTTCGTCTGCAGGAGTTTCGATGCCGAGAGCTCGTCCGACCGCTGGAGGATGCGGACCGTGGCCGCGAACTTGGTGAGGAACAACGCCTCTTCGAGGGCGGAGTTGCCACCGCCGATCACGATCAGCTCGGTGGCGCCTTTGTAGAACGGACCGTCGCACGTGGCGCAGAAGTGCACGCCCGCCCCGATCAGATCTTCTTCACCCGGAACGTCGAGGCGTCGGTAGGTCGAGCCCGTGGCCAGGATGACGGCGTGGGCAACGAGCTCCTGCCCGTTCGACAGCATCAGGGAAACGTCGTCTTCCGGCGTCGGTTCGAGCCGCTCGACCCCGACCGCCGCCAACAACTCCACGCCACTGCGCCTCGCGTGGTCGATGAATCGATCGGCCAACTCCGCGCCACCGATCCCATCAGGGAAGCCGGGGAAGTTGTCGATGCGCTCGGTCACACCGGCTTGTCCGCCCAGCCCGCTGCGGTCGACGACGATGGCCTCCATGCCCTCGCGAGCGGCGTAGATGGCGGCCGTCAATCCGGCGGGCCCGCCCCCGATGATGACGAGGTCGTAGGCGGTTCTCGCAGACTGCAGATCGAGCCCGAGTGCCGTCGCCAGGGCGACGTCGTCGGGCTCGATCAACAGACTTCCGTCGGGCATGACGATCATGGGGATCGTCCGTCCGCCGTCCTGCAACTCCTCGACGTTCCGCAGACCCTCGGCGTCCTGGTCGATGTCGATCCACTCGTAGGCGACTCGATGTTCGGCGAGGAACTTCTTCGCTCGCTTGCAGTCTGGGCACCAGGGCGCGCCGTACACGATCAGGTTCGAGGGCATGGTGGAATCCAACACCCTCGCGATGGCGGGCGATGCCGATCTGACCTTACGGATCGGGAAACTCCGCACGCGAGCTGACGATTCAGAGGCGCGTCGGCGTGGCCTCGAAGATCGCCATCTCCGGTGGGCCGTCGGCGAGGGCGGAGGCTTCGTTCACGAACCCTCCTGACGCCGGCACGGCGAAATGGGTGCGCACGGCGTCGGCGTCGGCCCAGTGCTCGAGGAACACGAGGCGCAGTGGCTCCTCGGCGTCGCAATGGACGGAGTGGAGGAGACACCCGGGCTCGAGGCGCGAGCGACGAACGTGCTCGAGGCTCAGTTCGAGCAGAGCCTCGATGGTGTCGGTTCTGGCCCGGATGCTCCCAGTGATGATGATCATGAGAGAATTCGAGCATGTTGACTCGCGAGACCGCCTTGGAGATCCAGCCCGTCGCCCCGTCGCTCGGCGCCGTGGTGCGCGGCATCGACGTCCGGACGCTCGACGACGAGGGCTTTGCCGCCCTTCGCGACGCGTTCCGCGACTATCGCTTCCTGGTCGTCAAGGATCAGCAACTGACGCCGGAAGAGCAGATGGCATTCGGCGAACGTTGGGGTGAGCTGCACGTCCATCCGCTGACCCCCCACATCGACGGCTACCCGCCGGTGCAGGCGCTCAAGAACTCCGGCAAGAAGGTGACGCTCAACGAGCACTGGCACACCGACATGTCGTTCGAGCCCCAGCCGCCGATGATGACCATCCTCCACGCGCTCGAGGTTCCGCCGATGGGTGGAGATACGGCGTTCGCCGACCAGCACCTCGCCTACGAAAGTCTCTCCGACGGCCTCCGTAACCTCCTCGACGGCGTGAAGGCGGTTCACGCTTCGGAGAACCTCGCCCGCATCATGGGGAAGGATCCGAGGGAAGCGCCCCGAGCACTGCACCCCGTCTTCCGCACCCACCCCGACACCGGCCGCAAGGCGCTCTATGTGTGTCGGGCCTTTACGCAGAAGTTCGAGGGGATGTCGAAAGAGGAGAGTCGGGGCCTGCTCGAGTTCCTGTTCGACCGCAGCGTCCGCCCCGACTTCACCCATCGGCACAAGTGGGAGCAGGGCGACCTGGTGATGTGGGACAACCGCTCGCTGCTCCACTACGCCATCCACGATCACGGCGATGAGCCGCGGCTCTTGCACCGCATCACCGTGCTGGGGGAGATCCCCGTCTGATCCGAAGCCCCTCGGGCGACCCCGAGGGGCTACGACATCATCGCCCGAGGAACGCGACGAGCGCCTCGTTGAACTCCTTGGGATGAGATGCGTTCAAGCCGTGCGGGGCCCCCTCGATGACTACGAGTTCGCTGTTGGCGATGGCCTCCGCCGAACGCTTGCCGCTGGCCTCGAAGGGGACGATGGCGTCCGCATCGCCGTGGATGACGAGCGTGGGCACCGTGAACTTCTTCAGGTCGTCCCGGAAGTCGGTGCGACCGAAGGCGGCGATGCAGTCGAGGGTCCCCTTGGGCGACGCCACGGACGCAATGTCACGGGCGAACACCCGCTGGGCCTCGCTCACCTTCATCGACCCTCCGGCGCTGAAGAAGTTGGTCGTGAAGGCGTCCAGGAACGCCAGCCGGTCGGTTTTCACGGCGGACTCGAATCCGGCGATGGTGGCATCGTCGAGCGCGCCTTCCGGGTTGTCGTCGGCCTTGTACAGGTAGGGCGGAACGGCCCCGGCGAGCACAGCCTTGGCGACCCGGGCTTCGCCGTAGGTGCCGATGTAACGGGCGACCTCTCCGCCACCCATGGAGAAACCCACCAACGTCGCCTCTTGGAGATCGAGATGCTGCATCAGGGCGTCGAGGTCAGCGGCAAAGGTGTCGTAGTCGTAGCCCTCCCAAGGCTGTGACGACTGCCCGAATCCGCGACGGTCATAGGAGATGACCCGGTAGCCGGCCTCGACCAAGGCGGGAACCTGGTTTTCCCATGCACGGCGGCTGAGGGGCCAGCCGTGGATGAGCACGACCGGCTTGCCGCTGCCGTGATCTTCGTAGTGCAACTCGATCGGTGCGCGGTTCTCGGTTCCAACGGCCAACTTGGGCATGCGTTCTCCAGACTCATCCCGCGGCGGTGCGGGTACCGATGGAGCAACCGGACTCAGGCCATGGATGTTCCGACGAAATGACGTACAAGTCGATTCGGCGCCGTTCCGCCGGAGCGGCTGAGGCAAGCTGCACCGGTGCTCGACCCGACGAAGCTCTCTCCGCGCGCCCGCGGTCTCGCCGCTGGAGCCATCCACCGGGCGTGGGACTGGATCAGCGTCGTCGGGTCGGTCGGCCCGAGTGACCGCAAGGGACGCCGATTCCGGTCGATGGGCGAGGGCAGTTGCATCTCCTTTCCGCCCGGTGCGGTCTTCAACGAGAACTGGATCACCATCGGAGCGGGCACGCTCATCGGCCCCCATGTGAGCCTCGCCGTCGGGTTCCCGATCGAGGTCCTCGACCCGGCCCGCCCGCCGGTGGTGCGTATCGGCGATCGCTGCAACATCGGGCGTGGGAATGCCATCGTCGCCCGCCTGAGCATCGACATCGAGGACGATGTGATGACGGCACCGAATGTGTACGTGACCGACCACAACCACACCTACGCCCACCTCGACATCCCCATCGGCCAGCAGTGGATTGTCGAGGCACCGGTTCGCATCGGTGCCGGGAGTTGGCTCGGCACGGGAGTGGTCGTTCTCCCCGGCGCCGATATCGGTCGCCACGTCACCGTCGCTGCGGGGTCGGTGGTGCGTGGCGTCATTCCCGACAACTGCGTCGCCGCCGGCGCTCCGGCGAAGGTGGTGCGCCAGTACATCGATGGGCAGGGGTGGGTGCCGGAGGGCGACCCGCCACCGCCCGCTCCCCCGGGCTGGCCCGGGTCGGAACGGAGCTAAGAGACGGAGGCTTCGAGCGCCTGCCTCCGCCGTCGGGCGAGGAGGGGGATCAGCTCGCGACCAGGACCTCCGGTGGTCGCAGGCTCGGGCCGGAACCGAGTGCCGAGGACGGCGGCCGCCGCCGCTCCGGTCGACGCCGCGAGGGCGCCGAAGTCGTAGCCGCCCTCGAGGAAGAGGATCAGGCGACCCGGTTGCGGAGCCCAGGCCGACGAACTAGCGGCGAGATCGGCGAAATCGCCGGCCTGCAGATCCATGTCGGCGAGCGGATCGGCGCGATGGGCGTCGAATCCAGCGGACACGAGCACCCACGTGGGCGAGAACGCCTCGATCTCCGGGGCGGCGACCTCGTCGAGAGCCGCCCGCACGACGTCGCCGGTCGCCCCCGCCGGGAGGGGCAGGTTGAGAGTCGAGCCGAGCGCCGCCGGTCCGCCGACCTCCTCGACGAATCCGCCATTCGAGGGGAAGAGCCCACGCTGGTGGGTCGAGACGAACAGCACGCGCGGGTCGTTCCAGAACGCAGCTTGGGTGCCGTTGCCATGGTGGACGTCCCAGTCGACCACAAGCACCCGTTCGCCCCGCTCGGCCAGGGCGGCCGCAGTGATGGCGATGTTGTTGAAGAGGCAGAAGCCCATGCCCCTCCGGGGAAGTGCGTGGTGCCCTGGTGGTCGGGTCAGCACGAAGGCCGCCTCAGCGGCGCCGGTGTCGAGAGCCTCGACGGCCTGCAGACCCGCCCCTGCAGCCCGGCGTGCGGTGTCCCACGAACCCGGCCCGAAGTTCGTATCCGGGTCGAGGGAGCCGCCGCCCGAAGCGCAACGCAGCTCGAGGTCGATCAGGTACTCGTCGTCGTGGACGCGCTCGATCTCGGCCCTCGTCGCCGGCCGCGCTTCGAGGTCGAGCATGGCGTCGTGGAGTCCGGCGTCGAGAAGCCCGTCGCGGGCGACGCGCGTCCTCCCGGTTCGCTCTGGATGCCCTCGTCCGGCGTCGTGGGAATCGTGGGCCGCGTTCGAGACCACGAGCAACATCAGCGAAGCCTCCGCAAGAGGGGACCGGGACCAGTCGGTGGAGAGACGAGCCGCACCCGGGCGCGCTGCACCGTGACGCCGGTGGCGCTGGCCACGACGGGGCGGAGCTCGAGTTCGGCCAGTTCGGGAACGGCATCGGCCAGCGCGCTGACCCGACAGAGCAAGTCGACCAGTGCACGCTCATCGACGGGCGGTGACCCGTCATATCCGAAGAGCAGCGGCGAGAGACGGATCGAGCGCAAGAGCGCGTGGGCGTCGACATCGGTGAGCGGAACGATGCGGAACGCTCGATCGTCCAGTAGTTCTGACACGAGGCCACCACCGAGCCCGAAGGAGAGCAGCGGCCCGAACGAGGGATCGAGTCCGACGCCGATGACGGCTTCGACGAGCCCGGTGGCCGCACCATCCGATGCCGGCGCTCGCACACCGTTCCCGACGACGGCGATGCCGACCGAACCGAGGAAGGCCGCCGTCTCCTGCTCGTCGAGCCAGCGCCCGGCGGGATCGGCCGAGGTGACGGCCTCAACTTGCGCCGCCGCCTCGGCGATCGCCATGCCCTCCGGCTCGGGAAGGCGACCGTCCGGCGCGCTCCGCCATTGGGCGTGGGCGACGACCCGTCCGAGGGCCCTGACCGCCTGCTCGGGAAACGGATACAGCGGGATCGGATGCAGGGCGTGCTCGCTCCCCGGGATCACCCTGGGTCCACGGGCGTCGCCGACGTAACTGGCGATGACAGGCTTGTCGGGCCGGCCCGCCGCCGCCTCCACCACAGCGAGGACCACGGCCCCGGGCGTCTGTATGGGCGGGCTCCCGACGACGAGGACGGCGTCGACGGCGTCATCGTCGAGCACCTCCCGGAGCACCCTGCGGTAGTCATCGGGGGTGGCGTCCGAACCCAGGGTGAGGGGGTTGCCCTGCGCGAGTGCGGCCAGCTCTACGCCCGCACCTGCGGCCACATCGGCGCCAAGAGCGCCGGTGCCGGCGGCGTTGGTGATGATGGCAAGGCGCGGACCGCTCGGAAGTGGTTGGTGGGCCAACAGGAGGCTCACGTCGAACAGCTCGGCCAGGCTGTCGACCCGGATCACCCCGGCTTGGCGGAAGAGGGCGTCGGTGGCGGCGTCCGCGCTCCGGTTGCGACCGCTCTTGACGACGACGATCGGTTTCGAGGCCGACACCCGTCGGGCAATGCGGGCGAATTTGCGGGGGTTCCCGAACGTCTCGAGATACAGCAGGATGACGTCGGTTTCGCCGTCGGCCTCCCAGTACTGCAACAGGTCGTTGCCGCTGACGTCGGCCCGATTGCCGACCGACACGAAGCTCGACAGCCCGACGCCCTGGGCGGCAGCTTGTTGGACGACGGCGAGCCCGAGGCCGCCTGATTGGGCCAGGAAGGCGACGCGACCCGGCGGCGGGGCGATGGCCGAAGGCGTGGCGTTCATCGAGATGTCCGCGCCGGTGGTGATGACCCCCATCCCGTTCGGACCGGCGAGGCGCATGCCGTGATGGCGAGCCAGACGCACGAGGTCGTCCTGGGCATCGGCGTCGAGCGGGCGGCCCGTTTCGGCGAACCCGGCCGACATCACCACGACCGCCCGCACGCCCCGCAGCCCGCACGCGTCGACCACGGCCCGCACCTCGGCGGCCGGCACCGTGATGATGGCGAGGTCGAGGTCGCCGGGGATCGAGGCCACTGACTCGTGCGCCGGGACGCCGGCGATCGACGCCGCTTCGCGATTCACCGGATAAATCGGGCCTTGGAACTCCCCATCCAACAGGTTCCGGAGTACGCGGTGTCCGAGCGAGCCGGTCTTTCGAGAGGCGCCGATGACGGCGATCGATCGGGGTCGCAACAAGGGCGTCATCGACTGCACGGCCGAGCGACGCTCCCGCTCATCAACGATGTCCATGGCCTTGGAGGTCTCGGCGATGGGGAATCGGAGGTGCACGACACCCCCGTCGAAGTGGCGATCGGCGATGAAGCCCGCGTCGCGGAAGACTCCGAGCATCGCCCGGTTCTCGGCCAGCGTTTCGGCTACGAAGAAGTCGATACCCCGTTCGCGGGCGGCGCCGGCAAGATGCTCGAGCAGCAAGGACCCGAGGCCCCGTCCCTGGTGCCGGTCCTCGATGACGAAGGCGACCTCCGCCTCGGTGGTGGAGTTCTGCGCCCGATCGTACCGGGCCACGCCGGCGAGTTCGCCGCCGATCTCGGCGACCAGCGCCATCCGATCCTGGTAATCGACGTTGGTGAATCGGTGCACGTCCCGAGGCGGAAGCACCGGTCGGGGCGAAAAAAAGCGCCGATAGATCGTCTGGGCCGAGAGGCGGGTGTGAAAGGCGACGAGCGCCGCCTCGTCGTCAGCGCGGATGGGTCGCAGGTGCGCCGCCGTCCCGTCACGGAGGAGGACGTCGAGCTCCCACTCCTGCGGGTAGCCGCCGCTCGCCGCTACCAGCCGTTGGTCTCCTTGATTTCCTTGCATTCCGGGCACACGGGGTAGCGGTCCGGGTCGCGCGATGGCACCCACACCTTCCCGCAGAGCGCAGTGACCGGATCGCCCGTCACCATGCTGCGGATGATGGCCTCGGTGCCGCCGATGACGTAATGGGCGAATCGATCATGATCACCATCGTCGAGGCGTGGCGCCGGGCTGCTCGTCTCGACATCTGCGTCGACCTCAGCCGCCGTGCTGGTGTCCGTCATGGGTCCATCTTTCCCCAGAAAGGCGGGGGAGCTAAAGAGGGCCTGTGCGACCGCCGACCAGAGAGGGATGGAGGTGTTGATCCCGGAGACAGTCGCGTCGCGACGCGTCGCGGGACTGCGTCTGACCGGGGTGGGCCGGGTCTGGCTGCTCAGCATCGCCATGATGGTGTTGGCCGTCGGGATCTTCCTGACCGCCGCCCAGGACGCAGCTCCGCCGCAGGCCCCCTTCTCGATCCCGTGGTGGGCGTTGACGGTGATGTTCTTCGCCACCGAAACCAACGTCATCCGGGTGCGGTACCGCGGCCAGGGTCAGTCGTTCCCGCTCAACGAGATCCCCCTCGTCCTCGGCCTCTTCTTCTCGAACCCCCCGGAGCTGCTGCTCGGCCTGCTCCTGGGTTCGGCCGGTGCCCTCCTCCGGGCCCGCCGTCAATCGCCCCAGCAGCTGGCCTTCAACACGAGCCACTACTTCCTGGCCGGCGTCATCGCCACCATCACGTTCCACGAGGTCGTGCAG
>JBKJLN010000044.1:0-4289 GCA_046596935.1 Acidimicrobiales bacterium | reverse complement strand
GAAGCTGTTCCGCGGACAGAACGGCTTCCCTCCGAGAACGATCCCGCCCCCGATGCCCGTGCCGAGGGTGACGAGGAGGGCGAGTTGACGTTGGCGGGCGGCGCCGGCTCGGGCCTCGCCCCAACAGGCGCAACTGGCGTCGTTGTCGACGACCACCCTGACACCCAGGCGCTCTGTGAGCGCCGTCGCAATGTTCAGGTCGGACACCCCTGGCAGGTTGGGGGCGAAGCGCAGCACCCCTTGGCTGTCGACCAGGCCGGGGGCGCCGACACCAACGCCGGCGATGTCGGTCGGAGACGCCCGCCCTATGAGTTCCTCGGCCACGTCTCCCAGTGCCGTCAGGACAGCTTCGGACCCCGCGGGTGTGGGCACGCGGAGCTCGTCGACCACGCGCCCCTCAGCGTCGACGACGACTCCGAGGCACTTGGTGCCCCCGAGGTCGACACCGACGGTGAAGGACATGGACCGAGAACTAGAAGCGCAGGAGGGCGCCGATGCGACCGGCAACGTCGAGGTCGGCATTGCCAATGCAGATCTCGACGTGGCACGACTGCAAGAGGGCCTCCTCGACCGCTTCTTCGATGATGTCGTCGACGTGCGTCATCGCGCTCGCGCACGTGGGGCACGTCGGACCGACAGCGGCCAGGGCCCGACACTCCCGACAGCGCCATCCCTCGGCTTCGTAGCCATCCGACACGACGAGGGTGTCGACCCGGCGTTCGGAGAGCGCGGCAAGGGTCGGCCCCAGCTCGACGACTCCACCACGACCGCCGCCGGCCGCCTCCCGGAGTCGCCCGACCATCGCGGCCTCGCGTGCGCGTTCGACCTGCTCTTCGACCTCGGTCACCGCGGCGATGATCGCGGCCTCCGACGAAGCCGCCGGGATGTTGATCCGGGCGGCGATCCGCTCCTTGAGGTAGCTGTGCAGATCGGCCTCGAGCTCGTGGGCGATCTCGGGCCCGGCGCTCAGGATGAGGTGATCGAACGGGTGTTGCTTCCAGACCTCGAAGGCGACGCCGGCGGCGCGCTTGACGTGCTGGTGGGTGACCTCCTCGATGTGGTTTTTCTCGTGGCCGCGATCGCGATCACCAGCGTCGTCATCGTGTCGCGGCAACGCGTCGAACGCCTCGCTGCGATCGACCAACTCGTTGAGCTCGAACACGAACATCCTCGTGCGCTGCTTGTCGGCCAGCAGGAAGCCAAAGCCTGGATAGTTGTCGGCGATGCCCTCGAGTTGGCGGACGTGGGGCGTCGCATTGACGACCACCTGATCCTTCACCCGCACGGGCAACTCGTGCACCTGCCACAACGCATCGCCGCACGAGAAGAAGGCGAGTCCTCGCGCCCGTGAGCGGTCAATTCCTTGGCGGACATGGCCGGCGATGCGCTCGAGGTCGTCGACGGCGGCGCCATGGCCGTCGGCCTTGGCGTTCTCCGTGGCGGAACGGACCATCTTGTCGAGGCGGGCCTCCACGTCGGCGAACTTCGGCCATCGTTTCCCGTCGACGTCGAGATACACGCTGACGACGGGACGTTGGGGCACCTCCGGTCGATCCGCCGATTTGAACGACGCCAATGATCGGATGGACTCCTCGTTGAGCAGTGCCACGTCACCTCCAGGGTTCGTTGAACGTCACCTCGCCACAGATCGGACGACGGCCTGGTCACCCAGGTCGTTCGCCCATGCCGAGATCTTTTCGTCGTCACCGAGGACGACGACTTGCATCGATGCCGACAGCCGTCCGAGCAACCGGAGCACGCGCCGTGCGGCGCCATCGCTCAGCCCGGAAATGACTCCAGCGTCGACCACGAGTGGAAGGGGTCCGCGCGGAACGCCCCGAAGCGCTGCGACCCTCGCCAGCAGATAGGCCTCCGCCTCCATGCCGACCACGGACCGCAGGTCGACGCCCCCACCGGCCTCGCTGCGCTCGACCGGGGCGACTGGGTCAGGTTCGGCGGCTCGCGCTGTCTCGACCGCCGCTTGCGCCTCTTGCAACTCGCGTGTGAGTCGATCGACGTCCTGGCGCCGGCTGTCGGTCTCGGCCTCGAGCGCTCCCAGCCGGGCCTGTTCGGCCTCGCTGGCCTCCAACCGTTCTCGTGTGGAAGCCAAGGCCGCCTCGGCCTCGCGCTCGGCCGCTTGCGCGAGTTCGAGCGGCGTGGGAGCGTCGCTCGCCGCAGCGTCGTCGCCCCCGTCGGCGGGCGGCTGGCTCTTCGTGGGCAGTTCTGAGGTGTCGTCGGCCCCTTCGTCTCCGAAGAAGGCATCGGCGTTCTTGTCGGCGAGTGACGCCTCGACGGTGGCGAGCCGCTGGTCGAGTCCGGCCAGTTCGGCTTCGAGGCCGTCCCTGACCTCTCGATTGCCCGGAGCCTCGGCCAGCCACCGTTCGGCCACCGCTTCGACGTCGGCCCCCTCGGCGACCATGGCTCCGGCCTTCCTCAAGACGGCGGTCAGCTCTTGTTCGGCCCAGCCCGACTCGACCACCGCTTCGAGATGCGAACGCAACTCGGCGTCGAGTTGGTCGTCGTCGACCTCGCGCCCGAGCAACTCGTGGGCTTCCTGGCGAAGGACGGCCTGGGATTCCTTCGCCGCCGTCCACTCCGGGGATGCCTGACCGCCGTGCAGTTCCTCCCAGACGGCCTCGGCATCGGTCAATGCGGCGCGAGCGGCGGCGACCTGGTGCGTTCCACCGCCGCTGTCGGCGCCGGGCGCAACCCGCTGCAGGTATTCGCCGTACGTCGTGACCTCGAGGGCCGCCAACGCCGCCTGCTCGGCTTCGTGCGCCGTCTCGAGGCGGCGGCGATTCATCCGGCTGCCCTTGCGCATCGCCCGCTGCTCGGCTTCGAGCACTTCGCGGTGGGCGCGGTCGAGGGCTTCGATCTTGGCCGGATCCACCTCCTTGGGGGTCGAGCCGGTCTCGGCGTGGGTGAGCGCCTCTCGAGCCTCGTGCAGCGCCGCCAGTGCCGGCGTGACCAGCCACTCCGGGGGTTGAGGCGGCTGCGGAAGGGCCGCAAGGTTTGCCAAGGCCTCTGACCAGCGGTCGGCGAGCTCGCCCGCCTGTGCCGACGGCTTGCGCTTCACGCCCCGAAGGCGCCGCAACGCAGCCAGGGCGGCATCGACCGGTGCCGGATCGCCGGGGTCGCCGGTCTCGACCATGCGGCTCACGAGTTCGGATCTGGCGGCCTCGAGTGTCGTGCGCTCACGCCGCAGGTCGGCGATGTTGCGTTCGGCGTCGTTGCGCTCGGCGGCCAGGGCCTTCTCGGCGGCCTCGGTCTCACGACTGGCCTTCGTGGCTTCGGACACCGCAGCCTTGGCCTGGGCGAGTCGTTCGCTGGCGGCGGAGACGAGCCCGGCGGCCTCCTTGTCGACCCGATGGCTCACGGCCAGGAGCGTGTCGGCCGCGGCGGTGGCCGCCCGCTGGGCTTCGGCGAGGTCCTTGCGGAGACTCTCGACCCTGGCTTCGGCGGAGGCCACTCGGGCCTCGACGGCGGCCAAGTCTTCCGAGGCGGTCGGTGCGCTCGTCACGGCATCCGCACGCGCTCCCGGAAGGTCGATGGCGAACACGGCCAAGGCTGACGCCGCCGACCCGAGGGCGAGTTCCTTCGCGAGCGCCGGGGTCAGCTGCTTCTTCTCGTTCTCGATGGTGACGTCGAGTTCGATGTCGGTCGTCTCGCCGCGCAGTGCACGGCCGAGCCCGTCGGCCCAACGCTTCCTTTCGTCGGCGTCGAGGCCACCAACCACGGTGAGACCTTCGTGCAAGTGGACCTTCGCAGCCGCATCACTCGTGCGGATCTCATTGAAGTTCACGAAACCCGAATCCTGGTGACGCGCGGGGGAGCGGAGGAGTCGGAGGAGTTCGGGCGGGCGCTCTCGACGAACGAGGCGGCCAAGGAGGCGGCCGCACCTGGGTCGCGGACGACGTCCTCGACGACGTCGAGAAAGGCCCGCAGCGCGCCGATGACCTCGACCGCCGCCGACTGCAGGTGCTCGATCCCTTCACGGGCCCGCTCCTCGCTGGCTCCGTTCGTCACCGTGCCTCCTCGCATCCACCGGCCGAGGCGAACGTCACCTCGAGGCGATCCTCGACCATCGTCGCACCCCTCACGATCCGTCGTTGCAGAGAGTCGGGTAGCACGACGGCACGCCGGTGGGCGCCAACTCGAACGAGCAGTTCGGTGGCATTGCGTCCGAGCTCGAGCTCGTCGCGCTCTGCGAACGGAAGCTCGAGCGACAGCACGTGCTCGTCGCCTCTCGCCTCGACCGTCATTGCTCGCCCGACATGAAGCACGGCCGA
>JBKJLN010000010.1:0-4376 GCA_046596935.1 Acidimicrobiales bacterium | reverse complement strand
CGTTGCTGCACCGTGAGCCGCCCGACGATCCCGAAGTCGATGAGGGCCAATCCGTCGGCGGTGACGAGGACATTGCCAAGGTGCAGGTCTCCGTGGAACAGGCCGTCGACCATTGTCGTCTCCAACACGCCGGCGACGGCGAGCCGGACGAGCTCGGCCGGCGCGTGGCCGTACTGCGAGACAACCCCTTCGGTCGCCGCCGACACCCCGTCGATCCGCTCGAGCACCACGACCCGCTTGGTGATGAGCCCGGGGATGGGCGCCGGGATCTCGACGTCGACGCCGGCGCGTTCGAACGACAGCGCCATCTGCACGATGCTGGCGGCCTCGAGGCGGATGTTCGCCCAAGAGGTCGACCTCCGCCTCGAGGCCGCCAGCATCGTGCAGATGGCGCTGTCGTTCGAACGCGCCGCTGTCGACGTCGAGATCCCGGCGCCCATCCCCGGGCTCATCACCAAGCGGGTCGTGGTGCTCGAGCGGGTCGACGGGGTATCGGCGGCGACCGAGGGCGTTGTCTCGCAGTACGGCCATGCGCCGGCCGAGCTCGTCCGTCTCGCCGTTGCCGGCGTGTTGGAGACGACGATGGTCGACGGCCTCTTCCACGGTGACCTCCACCTCGGCAATGTCCTCGTCACCGCCGACGGATTGGCCCTGATCGACTTCGGGATCGTCGGCCGGCTGACCGTGCAGCAACGGGTCGCGTTGATCTCGCTCCTGCAAGCGGCCCTCGGTGATGACCGGGACGGCATCATCCGAGCGCTGCGCGACTTCGGAGCCATCCCTCCTCACGTCGACCTCGACGAGTTCCTGGCCCAGATGCCCCCGCCGCTCGACCGGGAGCAGCGTCAAGCCCTGCGCGCCGGCCCTGGCGGTCGGGAAGAGATGCAGGAGCGCTTCGCCGGCATCGTCCGCGCCCTGAGCGCCGCCGGGTTCCGCGTGCCGCCCGAACTGACCCTGTTTGCCAAGAACCTCGTCTACCTCGGCGACGCCATCCACCGCCACGCCCCCGAGATCGACCTCGAGGCCGAACTCGGCGGCACCGTCACCACCATCCTCCAGCGCATCGCCAGCGCCTGAACCACCGTCTCAGCGTTCTGGGGACGTCTTTCACGCGGAGAGCGGCAAATACGTCCCCAGAACGGATGGGCGTGGTCAGGCGGGGGGTGAGGGCGGGGTGGGCTCGAGCTCGGCGGTGACGGTGAAGGTTGCGCCCTCGGTGAAGGTAAGGGTGGTGACGTTGCCGGCGTCGCGCAGGTCGGCCTCGGCGGCGCGAGCGGCGGCGATGCGATCGGCGGTGTCGGTGACGGCTGCCGTGACGATGGCGGTCTTCATCGAACGTTTGGCCTCGGTCTTCGCCTTGCGGAGCTCACCGAGGATGGTCGCCGCCGTGTCGAGCACGAGCGGATCGCCGCCGTCGGGAAGCTCGCCAACCGTCGGCCATGGCGCCCGGTGGACGGAACCCTCGCCGAACCACGACCACACTTCCTCGGTGGCGTAGGGAAGGAACGGAGCGAAGAGTCGCACGAGGGTCGAGAGGGCCAGTCGGAGCGTCGCCAACGCGGATCGGTCACCGGCGTAGGCCCGGCTCTTGAGGAGTTCGAGCTCGTCGTCGCAGAAGGTCCAGAATCTCGACTCGATGCGCTCGAGGGCGCGGGTGTAGTTGTACTCCTCGAAGGCGGCGGTGGCCTCGGCGACGGTGTCGCGCCAGGCCGCCAGGATGGCCAGATCGAGGGGCGCCGTCGGCACCTCGCCCGTTGGCGCCTCTCCGAGACCGAGCACGAATCGCGATGCATTCAGGATCTTGATGGCCAGGCGCCGGCCGATCTTGAACTGGTTGCGATCGAGGGCGATGTCGGCTCCGGGACGGCCGCCGGCGGCCCAGTAACGCACCGCATCGGCGCCGTGGTCGGCCACCAACACCACAGGATCATCGGGCGAGTTGCCCTTCGACTTGGAGATCTTCTTGCGGTCGGGATCGATCACGAAGCCGGAGATGGCGGCGTGTTTCCACGGTGCCACGTCGTGCTCGAAGTGACTCCGGAGCACGGTGTAGAAGAGCCAGGTCCGGATGATCTCATGGGCCTGCGGGCGTAGGTCGTACGGGAACACCTTGGCGAACAGTTCGGGGTCGTCGAGCCAACCGCCGATGATCTGCGGGCTGAGCGACGACGTCGCCCACGTGTCCATCACGTTCGGGTCCCCGACGAAGCCGCCGGGCTGGTCGCGTTGGTCGGCGGTGTATCCGGGCGGCACATGGGTCGACGGATCGATCGGGAGTTGCTCGGCTGTCGGCCGAAGCGGAGCGTCCCAGTCGACGGCGCCGTCGGCCCCGATCGGGTACCAAAGCGGAATCGGCACGCCGAAGGGCAACTGTCGGCTGATGTTCCAGTCGCCGGTGAGGCCGTTGATCCAGTTCTCCAACCGGATGCGCATGAATTCGGGATGCCACTCGATCTCGGCAGCACGCGCCAACAGCGTTTCGCGCAACGCCGCGTCGCGATCACGACCACCGTTGCGGATGAACCACTGGCGATTGGTGATGATCTCGAGCGGTCGGGATCCGTTCTCCCAGAATTTCACCGGATGCTCGATCACCTTGGGTTCACCGATGAGTTCGCCCGACGCGCCGAGCAGCTCGACGATGCGCTTCTGGGCCTGCTTGGCGCCCTTCCCGGCGAGTTCGTCGTAGTGCGCCTGCGCGGTGGCGACGTCGTCCGACTCCCATCCAGGCTCGCCCCAGGCGATCGGCAGCAGACGCCCGTCGCGACCCATCACGCTGCGCACCGGGAGGTCGAGCTCGCGCCACCAGGTGACGTCGGTGGTGTCGCCGAACGTGCAGATCATGGCGATGCCCGAACCCTTTTCCGGGTCGGCCAATTCGTGCGGACGAATGGGCACGCGCACTCCGAACAGCGGCGTGGTGACCTCGGTGCCGAAGAGCGGCTGGTAGCGCTTGTCGTCAGGATGGGCGACCAACGCGACGCACGCAGGAACGAGCTCGGGCCGCGTGGTCTCGATGAAGACGTCTTCGCCCGAGCCGTCGGCGCGATGGAAGGCGAGGCGGTGGTAGGCGCCCGGCAGTGGCCGGTCTTCGAGCTCAGCTTGGGCGACGGCGGTCTGGTACTCGACGTCCCACACCGTCGGGGCCTCGGCCGTATAGGCGAGGTCGCGATCGAGGAGGCGGAGGAACCCGGTCTGCGATACCCGTTGCGTGGTGGCGCCGATGGAGGTGTAGCTGTGCGACCAGTCAACGGACAGGCCCAGCGTCGTCCAGAGGTCGAAGTACTGCTTTTCCAGCTCGGTCGTGAGCTGCTCGCAGAGGGAAACGAAGTTCGGCCGCGAGACCGCCATGCGCTGCTTGGCGTTCGGTCCTGGTGGCTCGATGCCGGCGTCGAAAGGCAGTGTCGGATCACAGGTGACGCCGTAGTTGACCGTCACGCGACGCACGACGTTGAGGCTGTTGTCATCCCACCCCATCGGGTAGAAAACCTCGAACCCCTTCATCCGCCAAAAGCGCGCCGTGATATCGGTGTGGGTGTACGAGCAGCAGTGGCCGATGTGCAAGCTGCCGCTGACCGTGGGCGGGGGCGTGTCGATGGAGTACACCTCGTCGCGCGACTTGGTGCGGTCGAAGCGGTAGGTGCCATCGGCCTCCCAGCGCGCCGCCCACTTGGCTTCGAGGCCTTCCAACGTGGGCTTTTCCGGGACTGGTTCCTGCATGGTCCGCCTAACCTACCGGCGTGCTGCGCGTCCACGACACTGCAATCGGAGGCCTCGTCGACCTCCAGACCCGGGAGCCCGGGAAGGTGTCGATGTACGTGTGCGGACCGACCGTGTATGACGTGGCTCACCTCGGTCACGGTCGGCACCTGCTGGTGTTCGACGTCATGCGCCGCTACCTCGAATGGTCGGGCTTCGACGTGCACTACGTCTCGAACGTGACCGACATCGAAGACAAGATCATCGCCAAGGCCAAGGCTGCCGGCACGACGGCCGAGGAGGTCGTGGCCACGTACGAAGCGGAGTGGTGGACGTTGGTCGAGCGCCTTGGGTGCCGTCGCCCCGATGACGTTCCCCACGCCACCGACTATGTGGAGCAGATGGTGGCGTTCATTGCCGATCTCATCGAGCGGGACATGGCCTACGTCACCGACGACGGCGTCTCCTTCTCGGTCGAAGCGCTCGAGAGCTACGGACTCCTGGCGCGACAGTCACTCGATTCGATGCGGGCGGGCGGCGGTGATCGGGCCATCGTCGGCGAGGCCGGCAAGCGCCATCCGTTCGACTTTGCGCTGTGGAAGAAGGCCAAGGAGGAGGGCGAGCCCGCGTGGGCCTCGCCGTGGCACGTGGGACGACCGGGGTGGCACATCGAGTGC
>JBKJLN010000474.1:0-3121 GCA_046596935.1 Acidimicrobiales bacterium | reverse complement strand
CGCCGCTCACCTCGTCACCGTCGACGAACACATGGACGATCTGCAGATCACCGTGGATGAACACCGGTGCCCACGGCCGCAGCGCCGCCTCAGCGACCCGACGATTGCGCTCGACGACGTCGACGGACACGACACCGTTGGCGATGAGCCACTCGCACTCGGCGTCGAGCAGCGGTGGGAACTCCAAGGTGTCCCGACCGTTGGGAGCGGGCTGCTGCTGACACTGGCTGCTGGGCCACGGCGGTGGCGGTGCGTCGTGGAGGGCGCGGACGGCCGCACCCGCCGCAACCCACGCCGCCGACGACGCGGGTGACGGCTCTCCAAGCAGGCCGAGCGCCGCTCCAGGAACCGCAGCGAGCGCGAGCACCGGCGGTTTGCGCCACAGGACCTGAGGCGTGGGGATCGGTGCCCTGGCCATGACCTCGACCTCTCGGTCGATGCGTGCTTGATCGGTGTCGATCTTCAGGAAGACATCACCGACCCGCAACGTCGCACGCTCCGAATGCGCAACGACGACTTCGATCTCTTGCACGACGTCGATCATTGCTTGTGGCCCCTGAGGGCGCATGGATGTGGGACCGCCGAAGGCCCGATCTTGCGCACGCGCCCGCTGGAGACGCCCGGTTGCGTGGTCAGGGCCGGACGGCGGAAAGGATGCCGCGCCGGAGGAGCCCATCCTCGACGGCCGCGAGCATGGCCCGCGAGTCCATCAGTCGTTCGTCGAACGCCCCTGGGGCTTCGAGGGCGGCCAGCGCCTCGCCGTGGGCCGCCCGGCCTTCGATCCAGGCCCGCGCGGTGTCGGCGAAGGCGGCGGACACGTCGAGCTCATCGATGTCGACGAAGCCCGCCGACTCGAGGAGTCGTCGTTGACCGGCCCGTGACGACACCGCCCGCGGTCCGCTCTGGCGAGCTCGGCGCCGGGCCGCCGCGTCGAGGTCCGGGGCGATGGAGATGGTGGTGTAGGCGATGCGGCCGCCTCGCCGGATCAACCGCTTGAGCGCTCGCAGCACGGCGAGCTTGTCGGACAGTCAACACAAGACGTCGGTTTGCACGATGGCATCGAAGGACCCGGCCCGGAGGGGTTGACTAGCGCCCGCGGCGACGACCGCCGCGAAGCGCCCGGCGAGGCCTTCTCGGGTCGCCCGCCGGGTCGCCGTCGACAAGGCATCGAAGGGCAGGTCGGATCCCACCACGTCACAGCCGTAGGTGAGAGCGAAGTACACGCCCGGCCAGCCGCGACCGGTGCCGACGTCCAGCACTCGCCGGCCCGGTGCGAGGTGCAGCCGCCGCGCCAACTCGTCGGCTTGGCTGACGGTGGTGAACCCGTTCGCGCCCCACGCCGCGCCGATCGCCTTTTCCTCGATCCGATCGACGATTTCGTTGGGCGCCGAGGCGTACCGCTCCCGGAACAACTCCAAGGCGTCCCTCTGGTCCTTGGTTGTCATGAACGGTCGCCTCCTCGGGCGTCGCCCAGTCGATGTGCGCGCCCCGTGACCCATGTTGCCTCATCGTCGTCGCCCACGATGCCCTCCGCACCTCGGTGCGGTTGCGTCGGGACCGCCCGGAGAGGTGTGGGTCCTCTGTCGTCGCAATCCTTCGTAACCGTCGTTGTTACCGGCGTAACCGTCTTGCTTACGCACTTCAGGTAGGGGCCACAGAGGCCTTCGGAGCAAGTGAGCCAAGGAGAGCCCCATGGAGATCGCAACGGTCAACGGCGTCGAGTTGGAATACGAGGTGGTCGGCTCGGGTGAGCCTGTGCTCCTCATCAGCCCCGTCCTCGCCGATGGTTTCGTGCCCCTCATGACCGAGTCGGCGCTGGCCGACCGGTACCAGCTGATCCGCTACCACAAGCGCGGCTGGGTCGGCAGTACGCACACGGCGGGGCCGGTGCCTGTCGCTGTTCATGCCGCCGACGCCGTCGCCCTCCTGGACCACCTCGCCGTGCCGTCCGCCCACGTTGCGGGTCACTCAAGCGGCGCGGCGGTCGCCGCGCAACTCTGCTTGGACCAGCCCGAAGCCGTGCGCACGCTTGTTCTGCTGGAGCTGTCGCTGCTCTCGGTGCCCAGCGGGCAGGCCTTCTTCGCACAGGCGGGACCGGCGTTCGAGGCCTATGCGGCGGGCGACCACGAGGGCGCAATCGCGCGCTTCCTGGGCGTCGTGGGCGGCCTCGATCCGGCTGCAATCCCAACAGTGCTCGACGACCTGTTGCCCGGCGCCTTCGCGCAGGCCGTGAAGGACGCCGACACCTTCTTCGGCGTCGAGCTTCCCGGGCTCGGGGAGTGGAGCTTCGGCGCCGAGCAGGCCTCCACCATCAAGTGCCCCGTCCTGTCGGTGCTCGGGAGCGCCACGCTGCCCCTGTGGGTCGAGGTCGCCGCCTTCCTGCGCTCGTCGCTCCCGCAGGTCGACGAGGTCACGATCGACGGCGTCGGCCACCTGTTGCACATCGAGCGCTCCGAGCCCGTCGCCCAAGCGATCGCGACCTTCCTCGGGCGACACCCCATTCCCAACCGTTGACGTCACACCGACCATCCAAACCAACCAAGGAGAACCAATGCCGCTCATCCAAGTCAAGCTCATCGAAGGCGTGTTCAACGCCGACGAGAAGGAATCCATCATCGAGAAGCTCACCGACGCGATGGTGAGCGTCGAAGGCGAATCGATGCGACCGGTCACATGGGTGACCATCGAGGAAGTCGCAAGCGGTGAGTGGGGCATCGGAGGCAAGGCCCTGCACACCGGCGACATCGTCGGGATGCGCGCCGGCGGGTAGCACCCAGCGCTCATCAATCGTTCGTGGCCCGGGAACGTTCCCGGGCCACGCCCGCGCGACCGGAGGGCCGCAGCTTTGCTCCATCGCCGATCAGTGACCTCCCGTCGACGGTGCGACCTCGCCCGCTTGGAACAGGCCGAGGGCACCCTTGCCGACGTTGGCGAACTTGTGGGTGACGATGGGATAGAGCCCGGCTTCGTCGAACGTGAACTCGACGAAACCGCCTTGGGCGGGTTGGAGGTCGAGCACCTGAGAACCACCGCGCCGGGCGTCGGGCCGCAAGACGTAGGACCCTTCCTTGAACACCGTGTCGAAGATGGTGCCGACGATGTGGAAGGCCGAGTTCTCGCT
>JBKJLN010000320.1:0-4307 GCA_046596935.1 Acidimicrobiales bacterium | reverse complement strand
GCGCTCGCGACCGGGTGTTCATCATCCCCCGTCAGTGGGCCGACCTTCGGTTCCTCGATCTCTCGCTCGATCCTTCCGCACGCCCCGTCGGGTGCTACGCCGGCGACCCCGCCTCGGCCAACCGAAGCGCCTTCGGCCTAGGGATGACGAGCACGCTCCGCACGTGGTTGAACATGTGGAGCCTGGCCGAGTCGCCGTGCCGAGCGACCCCCCACCTCGGGCGCATCACCCAACCGGCGCTGGTGGTGCAATCGACCGCCGACCAGGGCTGTTTCTTGAGCGACGCCCGCTTCATCCACGACGAGCTGGGATCGTCCGACAAGCAACTCGAGCTCGTGCCCGGGGACCACTACCTCACCCAACCCGAAGGCGCTCGCTCGGCCCTCGCCGACCTCGTTGCCGGGTGGATCGGTGATCGAACCAGCTGAACGGCCTCAGGCGACGGCGGGGTAGATCTGGGTCTCGATGCCGCTCACCATGCTGGCTTCGGCGTTGGCACCGATCGTCGCTCCCTCGGCCGTCGCCGACGCGCCGAGCTTGAGGCTCATGGTGTCGGATCGGGTCAGTGTGACCTTCGTCGAACGAACCACCCCGGTGGCCAGGTGCTTGCGCACCAGATCGATGGTGCCGCCGACGGTGACGGTCTCGGGAGTGGCGAAGTACTGCTCCATCTGCAGGTAGAGGGAGTCGAGGTCGTTCACGCTGATCGAGGTCTCGATGCCCACGGTCGCCTTCGTGTCCTTGTCGGCCAAGGCAAAGCGACGGAGGCGTTCGACGGCGACGCTGCCACCGGCGGGGAGGAGACGTTCCACGGCGGAGAAATCCAGACCGTGGAGGTCGGCCACGATCGCCGCTTTCGCCTCGGCCTTCTCGGGCTCGATGCGACCCCGATCCCGGGCGTACATGAGGGTCAGGGCCACCGAGACCTCGGGGGTCACGGTGGCGCTGATGCCCGAGATCGGTCCCGACCCCGGAAGGGTGAGGGTGCCTTCGCCGGAGAGCTTCCCGCCGAGGGTCAACTCCTCGATGAAGCCGTCGGCATCAATCGCTCCAGCTCGCTTCTTGGTCGGGTCACGATCGGCGTCGGTTGCCCGACGGCGACCGGCGGCGGCACTGAGCTCGGCCGTGATCTTCACTGCGGCTGCGGCGCCGCCGGCCTCGAACAGCTTGAGCTCGGCGGAACCTTCTGCCGCCGCCGTGAACGTCGACTTCTGCATCTGGTTTAGGAAGGCGCCCTGCACGCCCGATGACGCAAGAGCACCCAGCGGCTCGGGCAGCATGGCCGCCGTGCCGAGGGCGGCGTTGAGGGTGAGCATCCCGCCGAGACCGGCGCAGGCATTGCCCTTGGCGTTGAACTCGTACTCCTGCTCGAGCGTGCCCTTCACCCCGGCTGAGAAGGACGCGCCTGGCGACGCCGCTGCGGCCGCGCCGCCGGTACCGCCGCCACCAGCCGCCTGCCCGCCGACCTGGCTGGCAGTCGGAGCCGGTGCGGATGCCTTGGCGGCAGCTGCTGCGCCCACAGCGTCGGCAACGGCAGGTAGCGCCCCTCCTCCCCCGCCCCCGGCCGGAGCATTGGCGTTGGCGTTCTGCCCACCGAGCTTCTGCCAGACGCTGCCCTTTCCGCCTGACCCGGTCTCGAGCGCACCGGTCGCTCCCGCAGACGCCTCGAGGTTTTCGACCGCGGTGACCGAGCTGTCGCCCTTGATCGTCATGGTGAAGACGTCGCCCGACCGTTTGATGGTGACCTGAGCTCCACGGGCCAACTTGGCGCTGCAGGGCACGCCGACTTCGTGCAACGGCACTGTGAGGTCGGCCTTCGAGGTGAAGGTGAGCGTGGCCGTCTGCCCGCCTCCGGGATTCGGAAGGTACTGATCGGCACACGCTCCGGCGCCCGCGCCAACGGCGGTGCAGACGGCACCCGACGCCTTCTTGGCCACGGCGGCGGCGGCCTGACGGACCTTGCCGGCGCCGACGACGACGGCGCCCCCGATGGCCGCCAGCAGGAGGCCGCCCGGCACCGCCGCCAGGATCTGCATCTTGTGGTCGGCGATCCACTTCGTGGCCTGCGACAGCTTCTCGCCGATGGTGTGACCCAACCGGATGGCGTTCTTGAGCGCCTCATCAGCCTTCGCTCGCACGAAGGCGACGACGTTGTCCTTGGCGGCCGCCAGCTTGGCCTTCACGGTCGCGGCAATCGCACGCGCCCGCTCGATGCCCCGCTCGATGCCGGCGGTGATCCGGTCGACGAGGCCCCGGGCCCCTGGGAACAACACGTCGATCACACTGCCGGCGATCTGCAGGCCTTGGCGGATGCGGTTCAGCAATGCGGAACCGGCGGCTCGGAGGTTGCTGCCGATCATCCCGACCCGGCGGGCGATCTCGGCCTTGGCACCGTTGAACGCCTTGACGGCGAGGTCGCGAGCCTGGCCGGCGCGGAGGCGCACCTGATCGGCCAACTTGCTCACGCCGGCGCGAACGCGAGCGGCGACCGCCTTGGCCGCATCCATCACCGGGCCGATCTTCTTCGCCAGGAATCCCTTGAGCTGGCCGGCGTAGCCGCTGATCTTGCCCTTGACGAAGTTGCCCGCGCTCCTGATGCCGTCTGCGAGTTTTCCGCCGAACGCCAACGCCTGCGATGCCCGGCCGTGGGTGACGAGATCGGCCAGGCTCACGGCGGAGTTGAGGACCCCACGACCGACGCCGCCGGCACGGGACGCGATCTCGGAGAAGTCGCAGTTCCACTTGTATCCGTCGAACGCGCTCCCGGCCTGGCGAAGGCCAGGAGCGACGCTCTTCCCCACGCCCTCTGCGACCTGCGCGCCGGCCGATCCGATGCGCTCGGCCGCTTGGTCGAGTGTCCCCGGGCGGGCGATGGAGATCGCCGGATTCACGAACGGCACGAGGGCCGGCGCAGCCACTCCGGCAAGCGCCTTCAAACCGCCGACAGCCGCCCCGTGCACGGCCGTCGAACGCTGACGGGCGGAGGTGTACCCCGATGTCAGGGTCTCTTGGTGCTTGTCCAGCCCGGAACGCGCCGCTCCCGAAGCCATCGTGGAGGCCGCGTGGGCCTGCCCCTTCGTCCGCTCCTCGGCAGCCCCCGCCTCGCGGATCGCCGCCGTCGACTGGTGCTCGGCATCAGCGTGCTGGCGCTCGGCCTTGGCGGGAGCCGACGAGAACAGGTCCTTGACCCAGTCCGGGACGAGACTGGCAGCCGCTCCGGCCACGGCTCTGGCCCCGGACGCCACGGCATTGCCGACCCCGCGGGCAGCACCCGCGACCGTGTTGCCGACAGCACGGGCGGCGCCCGAGACCGTGTTGCCAACGGCACGGGCGGCGCCCGAGACCTTGTCGCCGACCGCGCTCGTCGCATTGGAGACGCCTCGCCCGATGGCGTTCCCGGCATTCTTCACGTCGTCCCAACCGAATCGCTGCACTGCGGCCTCGGGGGCAGGCTCGGCCACTCGCTGGACGTTCGCCGCCGCATCGGGCGCAGCGCCGTGCTCGGGCTCTCGGTCGGACTCGCACCCGCCCCCGCCCGCACAGGAATCGCAGCACGCCTGGCGGCTCACGGGAATCGGCTGCACGGTCGCCGACGTCGGTTTGCCACTGCTTGGGGGTGCGGCCGAACGGGCGGCCATCAATGCGGCCACCGCTGCGTTTCCGGCGAGACGCTGGAGTTCGACCACCTGCTCGACCGAGACCGGTCCGCCAGCCGTGGTTACCGCCGCGTCGAGGGCAACCGCCGGGCGGGCGGGAGCACGCGTCGGCGCCACCAGAGCGCGCAGGACTCCGCTCTTGTGCTTCGGCCTTGCCAGTGTCGCCGTGCCTGCTGCCAAATTCGCTCCCGCGCGCGCGTGATCGCTCTGCCAACCTCCCACCGTTCACCGACGGCGTCAACCGAATCGGCACCCCATGCAGGCTGCTTGCCCCTTCGGGCAAACTTCCTCCGACTCAGCGCACTCGGAACGAGTCCAGCATCCGCTGATACGTCGGCGAGAGCGTCGGCGGACCCACCTGCTGGAGTGTGTAGAGCCGGCGGCCGGCCAACACGATGCGGATGTGCACCGGAAGCGCAGCGGTGATGCGGGCATCCATTGCGGGTCGACCGAGATACGTCAGCCGCGAGCGCTCCTCCAAGGCTCCCGAGAGACGCTCGGATGCGCCGGCCACCGCGCCGTCGAGCACCCTGTCCGGATCGAGACCGCCCAAAGAGATCGGGTAGTCGACGTAGGCCACCTGGTACGCCTCTCGGTCACTCGGCGCAACGTCGAACACGACGATGTCGAGGGTGGTCCCGGCCGCCTTCT
>JBKJLN010000292.1:0-2839 GCA_046596935.1 Acidimicrobiales bacterium | reverse complement strand
CGTCGCGGATGAGGGGAAGGGCGACGAGTCCGTCCATGACCGGCATCATCACGTCGAGGAGGACGGCGTCGGGCTGGGTGTCGCGGCACTGCTGGACCCCTTCCATCCCATTGGCGGCTTCACCGACGAGCTCGAAACGGCCGTCGATCGTCAGGGTCATGCCCAGGAGGAGACGGAGATCCGGGGTGTCGTCGACGATCACGACCCGCAAAGGGCGGTCAGCGTCTGGCCTCGGCGCACGTGTCGTCTCCTCGGGCCACGACGCCTTGAGGCTGGCGCCAACCTCGGCATCGGCGGCCGCCAAGGCATCAGTGACCGCCGTCGAGATGGCGAGGTAGAAGGGCTCGGACTCGGGTGGCGCGAACGGAAGTCCGTGCTCCTCCCAAACGGCGTCGTCGAGGGTGAGGAGGCTGAAGAAATACACCACCAGGTGACGGGCCTGCTCGACGTCGACCTCGGCCGACCACACGAACGGTTCGATGCGCGCCGCCAGGTCGTCCCACTCGTCGAGATAGGCGAGAAAGGCACGTTCCACGTCATCGGGCAGCTCGACCGGTAGGTGATCGCCGGCACGCCGAACGCCCGCCAACACGATCCGCGCGTTGGCGACCCACGACCGCACACTGTCCGACGAAACGGGCCCCAGCTCGACGCGCACCGCCTGATGTTTGCAGCTGTCCAGTGTCGCCGAGGGATTACGAGCGCGAGGATGCGGCCAACGAGGAGGCCGAATGACGACGTTCGATCTGGTGATTCGCGGCGGCACGGTGGTCGACGGGCTCGGCGGACCTCCGAGAACCGCGGATGTGGGCATCGCCGACGGGGTCATCACGGCGGTCGGTGATCCGGACGAAGTCGCGGGTTCCGCAGTCCGTACGGTCGACGCCGACGGCGCATTGGTGACCCCGGGCTTCGTCGACATTCACACGCACTACGACGGGCAGGCCACTTGGGATACCCAACTCCTGCCTTCGCCCTGGCATGGCGTCACCACCGTGGTCTTCGGGAACTGCGGCGTCGGGTTCGCCCCGGTGCATGACCACGATCACGAGCGACTCATCGAATTGATGGAAGGGGTCGAGGACATTCCCGGCGCCGCTCTGCACGAGGGGCTCACCTGGGAGTGGGAAAGCTTCCCCGACTATCTCGATGCGCTCGACCGCCAGCCCCACGACATCGACCTCGGCGCCCAGATTCCCCACGGAGCGCTCCGCCTCTACGTCATGGGCGAGCGCGGGGCCAATCGTGACGAGGCCACCGCCGAGGAGATCGCATCGATGGGCGAGCTCGTGCGCGAGGCCGTCGAAGCCGGGGCCTTGGGCTTCACGACGTCTCGCACGCTGAACCACAAGACGAGTCGAGGCGAGCCCACGCCGACGTTGACGGCGTCCGAGGCCGAGCTGGTCGGCATCGCCGAGGCCATGGGGGCCAGCGGGAAAGGCGTGCTCCAGGTCGTCACTGACTTCCTCGACCTCCAGCGCGAGTTCTCCACCTTCCGCCATATGGTCGAGCGTTCGGGTCGTCCGCTCTCGGTCTCCCTTGCTCAGGCCCGCCAACGCCCGGGACAGTGGCAGGAGGTGCTCGATCTGCTCACCGAGGCCAATGCCGACGGTCTGGCCATGCGGGCCCAGGTCGGCGCCCGCGCCGTGGGGGTGCTCAACGGGTTGCAGGCGACGCTTTCGCCTTTCTCGTTCACCGAGACCTACAAGGAGGTCGCCGGGCTTCCGTTCGAGGACCGTCTGGCGATCATGCGCGATCCGTCGTTTCGCGTGCGCCTCCTTGCAGAGGATGAGGCTCTGCAGGACAAGCTTCGTGCCGGCGGACACGATCCGTACGCGTCGATGTACCCCCTCGGAGATCCGCCCGACTACGAACCTGCGCCGGAGGACAGCGTGGCCGCGCGAGCCGCACGGCTCGGAGTCACGCCATCCGCGCTGGCCTACGACCTCGTGCTCGAGGACGACGGTCGCGGACTCTTGTACGTCCCTTTCCTGAACTACGCCGGTGGTGATCTGGGGCCCGTGCGCGAGATGCTCCGCCACCCCCACACGGTCCCCGGGCTCTCCGACGGTGGCGCCCACGTCGGCATGATCTGCGACGCCAGCTTTCCCACCACGCTGCTCACCCACTGGGCCCGCGATCGCCATCGCGGCGAGCGCTTGGAGCTGGCGGATCTGGTCGCCGGCCAGACGAGGGGCACTGCGGCCGCGCTGGGTCTCGACGATCGTGGCGCGCTCGCCATCGGCAAGAAGGCCGACGTGAACGTCATCGACTTCGAGAACCTGACACTGCGTCGCCCGACGATCGCCTTCGACCTCCCGGCCGGCGGCAAGCGCCTGCTGCAGAGGGCCGAGGGCTACCTCCACACGTTCGTGTCCGGGGTCGAGGTCTACGCCGACGGCGCCCACACCGGAGCCCTCCCCGGCAAGCTGGTCCGGGGCGCCCGCTCGTGACCGACGAGCTCCGCGAGATCCGTGAACGTGTCGTGCGCGAGCACATGGAGTCGGAGAATCGTCTCGACTTCGACGCCACCATTGCCACCTTCGCTCATCCCCGGTACGAGCTCATGGCGACGGGCGAAGTTTTCGACGGCGAGGACGAAGTACGGGGCTACTTCGCCCGTTCACGGAGGATGTTCCCCGACCAGCGCAACGACGACGTCGTTCTGCGCCACCTGGATGACGGCGTACTCGTCGAGTTCGACCTCCTGGGGACACACTCCCGAAGCGGGCGTGCATTCCGATCGAGAATGGCGGCGCTGTTCCTCTTCGAGGGGGAACGAATCGTGTGCGAGCGGGTGTACTTCGACTCCGCCTCGATCGCGAGTCAACTCCAGTAA
>JBKJLN010000245.1:0-6830 GCA_046596935.1 Acidimicrobiales bacterium | reverse complement strand
GCGGAGCCCGGCCGAGAGCTGCACGTACTGGATCTCGTTGCAGCCGAGTCCGGCGAGGCTCTTGGGGCTGGCAGTGTGCCGAGGTCGGCGCTCGGCGACGCGGGCGAGATGCTCGATCCGCAGGCGAAGGAGGCGTATCGCCGGCGCCTCGCCGAGATCGAAGAGGACATCGATGAGGCCACCGCCGTCGGTGATGACCACCGAGCCGCCCAGGCCGATGCGGAACGCGAACTCCTCGTCAGAGAACTCGCTCGCGCCTTCGGCCTGGGGGGCCGAGCCCGACCCGCGGCCTCAGCCGCCGAGCGAGCGCGAGTAGGGGTGACTCGCGCCGTCCGCCAAGCGATGTCACGGATCGCCGAGCACCATCCCGCGCTCGGTGAGCATCTCGACCGGACCATCCGCACCGGTGCCTACTGCGCATACGTCCCCGACCCCCGTGCCCCTGTTGGCTGGATGGTGTGACGTTGCCAACGTTCCGACGACGGTCAGATCGACGACCGATTCACGGTGCGGGGGTGCACCGGCGTTCGGTCCTCGTCGCCGTCTCTGCGTCGCAGCTCGTTGTGGGCATCGTCGGCGCCCGCACCGCTCTCATCCGCGGTCTCGCGTTCGATCTTCCGCTGATGCACGGACGAGTGGAGCGGATGCATCGCGACGCTGTCGTGCTCGGCGCCGCGCTGTCGGCTCCTGGACTGATGATGTCGGTGCACGCTGCTGCCACCGTTCAGATTCTTCGGCGCCCAGAGGGACGCGCGGCCCGAATCCTTTCTGCGATCGGTGCTGGCATGATCGTCGGCCACCTCGGCGAGAAGCTCGTTCGGCTCCGCCTTCGACCGTCGCAGTGGGATCCGGTCGAGACCACCATCAGCGTCGCTGGACTCGTGTTGTCGTCGGCGATGGCCATCCTCGGAATGCAGCCATCACCGGACACGAGCCGACCACCAGCGGCTCACTGATCCCGGTCCCGGATCATCATCGTCGCTCCCCCTTCGGGTCGGTTGACGACCATTCCGACGGGCCGGGGCAGCGTTTGAGCGGTCGGGGTCAGGTCGAGGCGTTGGGCGAGGCGCGAGATGACGAGCGTGAGCTCCATCTGGGCGAGCGCGAAGCCAATGCAGTTGCGGGTCCCGCGTCCGAAGGGGACCCACGCGATGTCGGCCAGCGCTTTCTGGTCAGGATCGAGATCTTTGAACCGGTCGGGGTCGAATCGCAACGGGTCGTTCCAGGCGCGCTTGTCCCGTCCAGACAAGTGGGCAGACCACAAGATGAGGGTGCCCTTGGGGATTCGGTACCCGCCAACGATCATGTCGACGGCTGCTTCCCGTGGGCTGATGACGCCCGCAGGGTGGAGACGGGTCGTCTCGCGCATTGTCCGGCCAGCGAGATCGAGGGCCGCAAGGTCGTCGGGCCCATGCGATCGTCCAATGCCGACTGGTCCGAGAACTCGGTCGGCTTCCTCGCGCAAACGGCCCCAGAGTCCCTCCAACTGCGCCGCTCGCCACAACATCCACGACAGTGATGCCGAGGTCGTGTCATAACCCGCGCCCATGACGGTGATCACCTGGTCGCGGATCTCTGCGTCACTCAGCTCGCCGGTCGTGACGAGGGAGCTGAGGACGTCGAGGGGATCGTCATTGGGATGCTTCCGCAGGTGAGCGATCTCGCCGTTGACGATCTCATGGAGTGCTTGGCCGTCGGCGCGGACGCGGGCGCGCTTGGTGCCAGGCAACGGATGAGGCAGCTGCCTCATGAAGGAGGATTCGAGGTAGTCCTGCGGACGCTGGAACAGGTCGCCGATCTCTTTGCTGCGGGCCGCCAGCCGCTGACCGAAGAGCGAGCGAATGGCGATCTCGAGGACCAGAGAGCGGCCAACGCCATACATGTCGACTTGCTTCATTTCCCCGCCGAGCTCGGCGACGAGCCGGTCGATGGCAAGGTCAGTGCGTTCGATGATCATGGGAATCCACCCATTGAGGCGCCGGCGCGCAAACGCGGTCTGCACTGGGGCACGACGCCGCCGGTGATCGTCGCCGTCGGAGACGATGATCGAGCTGGCACCGACGACGAAGCCGAGCACGTTGAACTTGTGTCCCCACCGGAAATCGTCGATCGGCATCGCGAACATCTCTCGCAGCGCCACCGGGTCGCCGATCACGGCCATCCGGAAAGGACCGGCGCCGAGCGCATACATCAGCCCATGTTCGGCGGCCAGCTCGTCGAGCACGGGTTGTGGGTCGACGAAGAGACGCCGGAGCAGTGCGGGCTGGCGGCGCGCTGGCGGGTGCGGGAGTACGCGTGGCACTACCGGAGCGATCATGTCATTGGTACTGGTCATCGGTAGGTACCCTTCGTGGACGACATCGCAATGCTCGCGCAGGTCACCGATCGACCTCGGTGGGGGTCAGCATTGCGACCTACCGACGAGGCGCGGGCGGACAACCGGCCGGCACCTCGTGGGGGTCTTCCTTCTCTCCGGAGTACCCCACGCCCTCGACCAGCCTCAGGCCGAACAGGTCCATGATCGGCTGCACACCCACGGCGGGCGCCGTCAGCTCGTACCAGTGCTGCCGGATGAGCTCGCCCACTTCGGCATCGTTCCGCTGTAGCAGCTGTGCGGCCAGCGGCGTCGGGCCACCGCCGACGACCGGGACGTAACCGGACCCCGTGATGGCATCCTGCGCGGGATCCTTCTGGTGCATCTCGATCACCTGCCGCCGGGTGTCGTCATCGATCTGGCCGGCCAACCACCATGCCACCACCATCCGGCCCGAGTCGCCGCCGGGTGCGCAACCGTTGCGTTGGCCTGCGACCGCTTTCCCGCCCCGCTCGCCCCGCTTGTACTCATCATTGATGCCGACGAAGGAGTTCGCCGTATCGAGCGCCAGCGAAAGGCGGGCAGTGGACGAGCTGCTCCACAACAACTCCGGTGTCGCAATCGCGTCCAGGTCGACGTGGCTCGCCCCCCATGTCGAACTCCCCTGTCGCACCAGCAGGTGCCGGGCGGCCACCACTTCGTCGGGAAGCTCCACGAGCACGGCCTCCACAGGCGCCTGCCACTGCTTCACGAAGGGGCCGTAGCCGCGGTAATGGCAATAGGTCACGTCGCCCCGTTCCACGCACGGACCCGCAGCGGGCGCCTTCGGGAAGGTGTTGAGTTCGGCCGATGCGATGGCCAACGCCGCCATCGCCGAGATCACCAAGCCGGCGGCGAGGGGGGCGCCATACCGACGCGGCCACGATCGACGAGTGCCGAGGGCCGCGCCGACGAGGGCGCAACACGAGCACCACGCGATCACCAGAGCGGCGACCCACGCCCGTGGCCAGCCGATCCCCCGCAGTCCATCGTTCGGCATCAGCCGCATCCAGAGGGCGCCCAATGCAAACGCCACGAACGAAGCCACGGCGGCCTCGATCATCCAACGCGACGTGAACACACCACACGCTCGGGCCCGCCGGTAGGCCGCGTACGTCAGCCCGCCGGCCAGGAACGCGCATGAGAGGGCCAGCATCTCCAGGTCCTGTCGGAAGAGCACCGGCCGATACTGCAGGGGTAGCAATCCTTCGGAGGCGAGCGTCGCAAAGGCTGCCGCTACGAGCGCCGGATGGGTCAGCAACGACTTCGGCCGAGCTGAACCTTCGGGATCGAGATCGTCCATTGCCCGCCCTACTCGCGTACGCAGCCATGGTACGCCCATGCCGATCGCGGCCTCTTCCCTTCTGGTGTCTAGGGTGATTCTTCTGGAGCGACCGTTCTGGTTGTAGGAGGCGCGGCGTGATCTACAAGGCTTCAATTCGCGCGTTACTGCGATACAGCATCACGAGCCTGAACCGCGGCGACTACTCGCTGATGCTCAAGATGGCCAGCCCGGACTTCGAGCTTGCCTTCCCCGGTGGCAACTCGTGGGCGACGATGTTCCGCCCACAGCAACGAGGCCGAGACCGCCACGTCACCCATCGGGGAATCGACGAGACCGTCGCATTCGCCGAGCGGTTCGTCGCCGAGGGTGTCCAATTCCAGATCGAAGACATCCTCATCAACGGCGGGCCATGGAACACCCGGATCGCCCTGCGAGTGCGCAGCTTCATACCCGGGGACCGTGGCGGGCCGGACGTGTACAACAACCGAGCTGTGCTCTTCCTCGAATTGCGGTGGGGACGACTGGTCCGCTGGGAGGACTACGAGGACACCGAGCGCATCGCCACCTGGGACCTTGACCGGACTCAACCAGAGCGGACGGTGTCACGGACGGATACGCAACGGCGCGACTGATGCGAGCAACCAGGACCGATTGACTCGCCGCATCCCGAGTGTGCGACAAGCCGGGGTGCGTTGGCCGCCAGTTCGGCCGTACCTTGTGGGATGCCTTCCTTTGATCCGTTGGTGGAGGCTTACGACGCAGCGCGGCCCGGCTACCCGCCAGAGGTCTACGACGCGCTCGAGCCGCTCTCCGATCTCGTGATCGTGGAAGGCGGTGCTGGAACTGGACTCGCCACTCGCGCGTTGCGAGCCCGCGGCGCTCACGTCACCGCCATTGACATCGGGCAGGAAATGCTGCGCCGCAACAGCGGTGACCGTGTCGTTGCCGACGCAGCCACCCTCCCCGTCCGAGACCGGTCTGTCGACGTCGTGTGCTTCGCCCAGGCGTGGCACTGGCTCGACCACGCCAAGGCAAACATCGAGGTAGCACGGGTGCTGCGCCGTCCGGGACGACTGGCCGCGTGGTGGAGCTTCAGTCGAGACGACCAGCGGCCGTGGATGGGACGGTACTGGGAAGTCGTAGAAGCCATGACGACCGCACGACGATGGCACCGCGATACCGACTGGGGCATGACCTTCGACACCGACCTCTTCGACGACCCTGTGCGGACGGCTATCCCGTGGGTGCGCGAAGTGAGCATCGACACCTGGTTGCTCTTCGAACGCAGCACGAGCTCCGTCGGCATGCACGACAACCCGGATGCCGTCATCGTCGCCATCGAAGGCGTGCTTCGCGACGAGTTCGGCGACGGCCCCGTACGCGTCGCCTATGAGACCCTGCTCTGGCAGGCGAGGACGAGGGTCAGCTGTAGCGGGTGACGTAGCCACGCTTCCGGAACACACGCAGCATCGCTACGACCCACACCAGGCCGACCGCGGCAAGCCCGATCGTCGCCAGCGCCGCCATTCCCAACTGTCCCCATGGCATGCCGCCGCCGTCGAGGACTGATCGGCTGGCCGCGAACGCGTGCGTCGTCGGTAGCACCCGCGCTATCGGCTGCAACACTCCGGGCAGCGCGTCGATCGGATAGAAGACGCCGGAGAGCGGGAGCATCACGAACAGCACACCCCACGCGAGCGCTTCGGCGCCGGCGCCGAAGCGCAACACGAGCCCGATCACGAACAGCGCGATCACCCAGCCGGTCAACAACAACACCGCGGCCACGGGTGCGAGCGTCCACCCGAGGTCGGTGATGTCGAAGGCGAACAGCCCGAGGGCGACAAGGGCGACGATCGTCACGCCGGCGGCGAGCTTTGCGAAGCCGAGCAAGACGACGCCGGCGACGTACTCCCACTCCTTCAGTGGCGTGACCATGAGGTTCAACATGTTGCGGCTCCACGCCTCTTCGAGGAAGCCGGTGGAGAGGCTGATCTGGCCGGAGTAGACGACATGCCAGAGAAGCACGCCGGCCATGAGGTAGCCGAATGTCGTCTTCCCGAGCGACCCGCCTTCGGCCTGCGCGAAGAAGGTGCCGAGCGATCCATAGAGCAGTACGTCGACGATTGGCCACACCGTTACGTCGAACAGGCGGTGCGGGCTGCGGCGCACGACATACCAGTGCCTCCTTGCGATGGCGCGAATGCGCAACCACGAGCTGGCGCGACGTTCCAGGGAGGGCTGCAGCGCAGCCGAAACAGAGGTGGTTGTCACGTGCGCTCCTCGGCGAGATGGAGGAAGACGCCCTCGAGGTCGTCGCGATCGAATTGGCTGGCCACGTCCTCCGGGCTTCCGTCGGCGACGACCTTGCCCCGGGAGAGGAAGATCACACGACCGCAAAGGCGCTGGACCTCGACCATGTTGTGGCTGGTGACGAGGAGCGCGATGCCTTCGTCGCGGCACAGGTCGAGCAATCCGGCGCGCACCCGCGAGGCGACGTCGGGGTCGAGCGCGTTCGTCGGCTCATCGAGAACGAGCAATCGGGGTCGGTGAAGCGTTGCTTTCACGATCCCTACGAGTGTGCGCTGGCCCGACGACAGCTCCGATCCGAGGCGATCGGCGAGGTGCGGAATGCGGAAGCGCTCCAAGCCAGCCTCGATCGCCGGCATCGGGTCGGCGATCCCATAGATCTCGCCATACATGCGCAGGAATTCGCGGACACGCAGCCGCTCGGTGAGGGGAAGGTAGCCAGCGGCGAAGCCGACGTCCATCATCGCCTGGCTCCGTCCGCCCGGCAGGCGGTGCCCCACGATCTCGATCGTGCCTGCATCGGGCGTGATCGCGCCGAGGAGCATCAGCAGCGTCGTGGTCTTCCCGGCGCCGTTCGGCCCGAGGAGGCCGACTCGTTCGCCGGCGCGCACGTCGAAGTCGACCCCGTCAACCGCTTGAACGCCGCGGAACCGCTTCCGCAGTCCGCGCGCCACGAGCACCTCGTCGTTCGGCACTCGACCATGATCACACGGCGTCCAAATATCGCCGGACCGATTACCGGCTGGCCGCTACGCAGGTAGAGCGGTACCCAATCTTGCTCGGGATCGCAAGCGCCGCCATCGTCGGTCTGGCGCTCACAACGCGACGGGCGTCGACCACGGTGTTCCGCAGCCTCCGCAAGACCGGTACTCCGCCTGCACGCCC
>JBKJLN010000019.1:0-3385 GCA_046596935.1 Acidimicrobiales bacterium | reverse complement strand
CCAAGGCACGCGTGTCAATTCCCGTCTTCGCCGTCGGCGGCATCCGGTCGGCTGAGGAGGTCAACGCCATTCTCGATGCCGGCGAGGCCGACATGGTGGGCATCGGCCGGCCGTTCTACGCCGAACCCGATCTCGCCGCCCGCATTCTCGGCGGCTCGGCCGAGCCGGTGCTGTGCGAGAACTCCAACCGCTGCGTCCCCGCCCAGATGTTGGGGATGCGGGGCGCCTGTTACAACCCCGCCGTCACGAAGAAGCGGGCCACGCGTCCCTGAGCTTCGTCCACGTGGCGTCGAGGCTCTCGGGCAACACCCGGGCCTCGGCGATCGACGTCATGAAGTTGGTGTCCCCGTTCCAACGGGGCACGGCGTGGATATGGCAATGGCCGGGCACGCCCGCACCGGCGGCGCGGCCGAGGTTGGCGCCGACATTGACCCCTCCGGGTTGGTAGGCCGCCTTCAGTGCCCGCACCCCGTCGGTGACCGCCGGCCAGAGTTCGGCCGTCTCGGTTGCGTCGAGCTCCTCGATCTCGCCGACGTGGCGGAGGGGCAGAACCATGAGGTGGCCGCTCGTGTACGGATAGGCGTTGAGGATCGCCACCACGGATTCGCCCCGCCACACCACCTTGGTCATCTCGTCGGGCTCTCCGCTGGCGAGGATGCGACAGAACACGCACCCGCCATCATCCGGGCCCTCCTGTCCGGACGACGACACGTACGCCGTCCGCCACCCGGCCCACAACCGATCGAGACTCACCCTGCCCTCCCGTACTGGGGACGTTTTTCCCGCTCTCGGGGGGAAAAACATCCCCAGAACGGTTGGGTTGCGGTTTGGCTCACGACTTACGGGAGTCGGGGGGCGTGGCCTCGTCGCGGAGGCGATCGAGGAAGGCATCGACGGCGACGCCGCGCTCGGGCTTGTCGCTGCCGCGCACGTTGACGCCAACCGTCGAGGCGGCGACGTCGTCGGCACCGACCACGAGGATGTAGGGGATCTTCTCGAGCTTCGAGCGGCGGATGCGCTGGCCGAGGGGCTCGTCGGCCTCGAGCATGTCGGCGCGGAAGCCTTCGTCCTTCAGTTGGGCGACGAGCTTGGCGGCGTGATCGTCGTGGTCATTGCGAACCCCGAGGACGCGCACCTGTACCGGCGACAGCCAGGCCGGGAACGCGCCGGCGTAGTGCTCGGTGAGCACCCCGAAGAATCGCTCGACCGATCCGAAGAGGGCGCGGTGAATCATCACCGGCTGCTGGCGCGTGCCGTCGGAGGCGTTGATCTCGATGCCGAATCGTTGGGGAAGCTGGAAGTCGAGCTGGATCGTCGACATCTGCCATGTCCGGCCGATGGCGTCCCTGGCCTGGACCGAGATCTTCGGGCCGTAGAAGGCGCCGCCTCCTTCATCCATCACGAGATCGAGACCCATACCCGAGGCCGCCGAGCGCAGCGCCTCTGTCGCCTCGTCCCACTCCTCGTCGGTGCCGGCAGCCTTCGCTTCCGGCTTGGTCGACAGCTCGAGGTAGAAGTCCTCGAGTCCGTAATCGCGCAGGAGCCCCAGCACGAACGTCAGCAGTGACTCGAGCTCACCGGCCATCTGGTCGCGCGTACAGAAGATGTGGGCATCGTCTTGCGTCATGCCCCGGACCCGCGTGAGACCGTGGACCACTCCCGACTTCTCGAAGCGGTAGACCGCACCGAACTCGAACATCCGCAGCGGCAGCTCGCGATACGACCGACCTCGCGAACGGAAGATGAGGATGTGCATCGGGCAGTTCATCGGTTTGGCGTAGTACTTGGCCCCTTCCATCTCCATGGGCGGATACATGCCGTCGGCGAACCACTGCAGATGCCCGGACGTCTCGAACAGCGTCGACTTGGCGATGTGGGGCGTGTTGACGAACTCGTAGCCGGCGGCTTCGTGGCGGCGGCGGGAGTAATCCTCCATCACCCGACGGATGATGCCGCCCTTCGGGTGGAAGACGGCGAGGCCGCTCCCGATCTCGGGCGGGAAGCTGAAGGGGGCGGGCTCGGCGCCGAGTTTGCGGTGGTCGCGCTTCTCCGCCTCCTCCAGCATCGTCAGGTGGGCCTTCAGGGCCTTCTCGTCCTCCCACGCCGTGCCGTAGATGCGCTGCAGCTGCTGGCGCTTCTCGTCACCGCGCCAGTACGCCGCCGCCACCTTCATGAGTTTGAAGGCGGCGATTCGCTTGGTCGAAGGGACGTGGGGACCGCGACACAGGTCGACGAACTCGCCACTGTTGCGGTAGGCGGTGACGACGCCGTCGCCCGCTCCTTCGCCTGAACTGGTTTCTGGGTCGAGGCCCTCGATGATCTCGCGTTTGTACGGCTGATCCGCAAAGAGGGCGAGACCTTCATCGATCGAGTGCTCCTCGCGCACGAACGTCTGGTCGGACTCGATGATGTCGCGCATGCGGGCTTCGATGCGCACGAGGTCGTCCTCGTTGAACGTGGCCCCACCGGGGAGGTCGAAGTCGTAATAGAAGCCGTGTTCGATCGCCGGACCGATGGCGAATTTCGCGCCCGGCCAGAGTTGCGTGACGGCCTGCGCCATGACATGGGCAGTGGAGTGGCGCAACACGTGGCGACCTTCGGGCGTGTTGGCCGTGATGATCGCCACCTCGGCCCCGTCGGTCAGTACGACGCCGAGATCGACTTCACGGCCGTCGACCTTGGCGGCCACGGCGGCTTTGGCCAGGCGGGACCCGATGGCCGCCGCCAGATCCCCGGTGGTCGCGCCGCTCGGCAATTCCCTGGAGGAACCGTCGGGCAGGCGGATGGAGATCACGTCGGACATGGTGGCGAGGTTACCGGCGCCATTCCCAGGCCCCCCTCGCTTTTGAGGGGGTCAGCGTTTCGCCCAGCCGGCCTCGAGCAGCCCGAGACCGGAGGCCGGGCCGGTGGCGCGACGGAGGGCGGCGTCGACCTGATAGTCGGTGCTTCCGGGCGCGAGCTTCACCGAGCCGAGCTCACGAAAGACCGCCGTCGGGGCGCCGACGCCAGAGCGAGCCGACAGGAACGAGGTCGCTGACCGACTCTCGCGATAGGCCTCGATGATGTGGTTCTGGGTGCCGGTGGAGAACTCATGGTCACGAGGAAGACGCCCATCAGACCCCTTCGGCTTTCGCTCTTTGGTCGACCGGCCGGTGGCCACCCAGTCGGCCAGGCCCTCGTGCACCCACGCCGGCACGAACGGACCGGCGACCGGCGCCGCTGCGGCGTGGGAGAGCTCGTGCACCAACGTCTCCACCTGGAAGTCGCGCCCGTAGCCACCGAGGTTCTCGTCCTGGATGTAGATACGGGGCGCCGTGGTCTCCCAGGTGGTGTCACGAACGGCGCCGTAGGCCACGAACGCCAGGAACTTGTCGAGGTCGATGGT
>JBKJLN010000282.1:0-26634 GCA_046596935.1 Acidimicrobiales bacterium | reverse complement strand
CGACAACGTCTTCGTCTGGGCGGTCATTCTCACCTTCTTCAAGGTGCCGATGGCCTACCGCTTCCGCGTGCTCTTCTGGGGAATCTTCGGAGCGCTCGTGCTGCGAGCCGGGTTCATCTTCGCCGGCGTCGCCCTGGTCGAGCGCTTCGAGTGGGCGTTGTACTTCTTCGGCGCTTTCCTGATCTACACGGCCTTCAAGATCGCCAAGCACGACGAGGCCGAGGTGCATCCACAGGACAACCTCGCGCTGCGTCTCGTGCGCAAGGTCATTCCTTCGACAACCGAATACGACGGCCAGAAGATGTTCACCAGGGTGAATGGGAAGCGCGTGGCGACTCCCCTGTTCGCCGTGCTGATCATGATCGAGTCGACCGACGTCGTGTTCGCCGTCGACTCGATACCGGCGATCTTCGGAGTGAGCCAGGAGCAGTTCATCATCTTCTCCTCGAACGCCTTCGCCATCCTCGGCCTGCGGTCCCTCTACTTCTGCCTCGCCGGCATGGCAGACCGGTTCCGCTACCTCAACGCCGGCCTCGGGGTGATCCTCGGATTCGTCGGCGTGAAGATGATCGTGGCTACGGCCGACCTCTACCACCTGCCGACGTGGTTGTCGCTGGTCGTGATCATCGCCGTGTTGGCAATTGCCGTCGTCGCCTCCATCCGGGCCGACCGCCGCGACGGCCCGGGCGAGACCCACTCGATCGACGAGATGGTCGAGCGCAGCCACGAGGACGACCTCCTGACCTGACACTCCGTCCGGCCGGCGGATCATCCATCCGTGCGAGCATGGAGTCATGCCCAGTGACTTCGCTTTGAAGGCCATGAACACCATCCATCGGACCGTTCTCGGTCTGAGCGGCGGTCGCCTGGGATGGAGTGCCGCCAATATGCCGGTGCTCGAACTCACCACCACCGGCCGCAAGAGTGGACAGAAGCGAGCGGTGATGTTGACGTCGCCGCTCCAAGAGGGGTCGACGATCGTGGTCGTCGCTTCTCGTGGGGGCGACGACCATCATCCGGCCTGGTTCCTGAACCTGCGAGACAACCCGGCAGTCGAGGTTGCCTACAAGGGCGGACCGAAGAAGCCGATGAGGGCGACGGTGGCCTCGGCGGAGGAACGGGCGCGGATGTGGCCGAAGGTCGCCGGAGCGTTCAAGAACTACGCGCAGTACCAGACGAAGACCGATCGGGAGATCCCCCTCGTCCTTCTCGAGCCCACCGACGCCGGAGCGGAAACGGCCTAGCCCTCGGTCCGGGCCGTCCGGTTGGCGGGGCCGAGAGATAGGCCTCGAGCCCGCGAATGTCGCCGTCGCCCGCGAGGAGGAAATGATCGTTGGCCCGGCCGTCCTCTTCGTCGATGTGGGCCGACTCGATGCCGAAGCCGGAATCGCTCAACCATCGGCAGATGGCCCACAGCAGCCCCACTTGGTCCTCGGCGGTGACCGAGAGCAAACGGTTCCCACCCGTCGGCGGCGAGCAGGTGACCCCAGCCGCACCCGAGGGGGTGAATGCAACGTCGAAGTGTGTCCCGTTGGCGATGGCTCGGAGCTTGGTTCCCAGCCCTTCCCAGTGCCCGGTCTCGAGGTGAGGAGCGTCGACGGTGAGGGCGTGGAGCGCCAGCCCGTTGCGAAAGGTGACGACCGAGGCCGAGCGAATGGAAATGCCGTCGGCGGCAAGGACGGCGGCGGTGTCGGCCAGGAAACCGATTCGGTCCATGGACACGACCGTCAACCGGATCACGCCGTTGTCGCCGTCGCGGGTTACTGCTCGGACTTCGTGTTCGGCGAGGGCCGGATGGCAGAGCACCAGATCGCAGGCCAGGACCGAGGGTGGCGCGCTGGCGAGCCACAGTGCCGGTGCTGCGTCGAGCAGATCGCTGATCACTGCCTCCGGCATGGTTGTCACCGCAAGCAGCTGTTTGATCTGTTCGGCTACAGGCTCCATTGCCCGACGGTACGACCCGGGCGCGGGCGTGTGAAGCGCGGAGCTGATCAGTTCACACACTCGACACGGATGAGAGCCACCACCTCTCGGCACTGGCGAACGGTCAGTGGGCCGAAGACACCGTCGGCTGGCGGGCGTGGAGGTAGGCGCGCCACCCGCCGAATCGGGTGATGTCGGGAGCGCCCTCGAGTGCGTGGGGCTCGCACACGAACCCGGCGACCCAGGTGCCGTCGGACAGTTCGATCTTGCCGATGGCGAGGGGCGGCGGGACGGCGGCGACGAACGACCCAAACCCTTCGGTCGGGAGGGACCAGACCTCGACCTCGATGGCGGCGCCGTCCCCGCCGACATGGGTGCGCGCGAGTCCGGGCTTCGGCGGAACCGTCGCGAGGGCGTGCAGACGGTAGCGGGACGATGTCGTCACGCGGCGACGAAAGACGGCGGACCGCTCGGTGAGCTGGTGGTTCAGCGGTTGCCCGGCGAGGTGGGCGCCGACGACGGCGATCTCCACGTCGTCGTGCGCTGGGGCGGTTCGACCTCCGGGCTCGCCACTGAGGAGCGAGGCCACATCGAGGGCGAGATGGTCGGCGCCACCGGGGGTGAGCACCGACACGCCCGACGGCACCCCGTCGCCCCGTCCTGCATCCGGAATGGCGACCGCCGCCAAGCCGAGCAGGTTGGCGAAGGTGGTGAAGCGGCCGAGAGCGATGTTGGTGCCGATGGGGTCGGCTGCGACGGCCACGAGGCTCGGCACGTCGGACACCGTCGGCACCACGAGCGCATCGATCGACGACCACACCGAGGCGCAACGGGTCGCGAGTTCCTCGAGGCGGTAGCGATCGGCGAAGGCGTCGGCGGCGGTGAGGTTCTTGCCGGCGAGGATGATCGACGCCACGACGTCGTTCACCTCGGAAGGATTCGCTTCGATGAACCCGCCGACGGCGTGGAACCGCTCGGCCACCCACGCACCTCCGTAGAGCAGGTCGCCGGCGGCAAAGAAGTCGGTGAGATCGACCGGAACGAGGTCAGCGCAGATATCGGCGAGCGTGGCCGCGAAGGCCAGGCGCGCCGCAGGATGGACGAGCGCCATGGAGGCTTCGTCGGGCACGCCGAGCCGCAATCGCGAGCCGGCAGCGTCGAAGGAAGAAGGGGGGAGATCAGGGGCGAGGATTTCCAACAGATCGCGGGCTTCGCTGACCGTGCGGGTGAACACCGAAGGGCAGTCGATCGAGCGGCACGCCGGCACGATGCCGTCGGTGGAGAGGAGGCCCGGTGTCGGCTTGTACCCGACGATGCCGTTGCAGGCCGCCGGTACGCGGCCCGAACCGGCGGTGTCGGTGCCGAGGGCGAAGTCAACCAGGCCGGCGGCGACGGCGATGGCCGAACCCGACGACGAACCGCCACTGACGCGGGTCGGATCGAGCACACTGCGGCCGACGCCGTAGGGCGATCGAGATCCGGTGAGGCCGGTGGCGAACTGATCGAGGTTCGTCTTGCCGGCGACCACGGCGCCGGCCTCGACGAGCCGTTGCACGATCGACGCCGAACGCGTCGGTGTGTACGCGAAGGCCGGGCATCCGGCGGTGGTGGGCAGCCCCTCGACATCGATGTTGTCCTTCACCGCGAACGTTCGCCCCGCCAACGCACAGGTCGCATCGGTCGCCTCCACGGCGGCGGCAACCTTGTGGCGATCGACCTCGGTGATCCACACACCGTCGAGCGCAGTCACGCCGTCACTTCTCCCTGCTCGCGCCACCGAGCCCGCTCGGCCCCGAACGCCTCCTGCTGTCGCTGGAGGAAGGTGTCGATCGGCCCGGCTTCCGACGCCAGGAAATCCTGGTGCGCTCCGAGGGAGAACGTGGTCGGCTCGATTCGCAACTCGTGGGTACCGGCGCGGACGTCGTGGCGAAGGTCGAGCAGCTCGTCGGCCTCGACGGGATGGAAGCGGAGCTGGTCGAACTGGCGCAAGAGCCACGGCACCCCGGGTTCGAAGTTCGGACCTTCGGCAGTAGCGCTCCAGACGGGAACGGTGCGGCCGACGAACTGATAGCCGCCGGGCCCCTCCATCCCATAGACGCAGAGGTAGGCGCCGCCGATTCCGACGGCGTTCTCGGGTGTCCAGGTTCGGGCGGGGTTGTACTTGGTGGTCACCAGGCGGTGGCGGGGATCGAGCGGTGTGGCGACGGGCGCACCGAGGTAGACGTCACCGAGACCGAGCACGAGGTAGCTGGCGTCGAACACGGTCCGATAGACGTCGTCGACCGAATCGAGCCCATTGATTCGACGGATGAATTCGATGTTCCACGGGCACCACGGAGCGTCATCGCGCACGGTCGCCATGTACCGGGCGATCGCGTCACGAGTCGACGGGTCATCCCAGGAGAGCGGCAGGTGGACGATCCGACCGGGGATGGCGAGGTCGTCCCCGCCGCCGATGTCGTCCTCGGCGCGAGCGAGCGCATCGGTGAGGGCCTCGACGGACGACACGCGACTGTCGATCTGCACGAGCAGCGAGCGGATACCGGGGGTGGCGTCGATGACTCCTGGTTGCGGGTGGGTCGCGAGCCAGCGGTCGAGGGCGTGCACACGACACCGCAGGGCGAGGTCGAGCACCATCGGGCCGTACTCGACGAGGAGATGGCGGTCGCCGGATCGTCGGTAGGTGACGGCGGGGCGGTCGACGCCGCCGATCCCCGCCTCCAGGCGCAGCAGCACGCCACCTTGCGGATCCCGAGCGGTCCGGACGCCGTGGTGGGCGCGCGAGCGCGGCCCGGTCAGGGTGCGCACCAAGAGTTCCTGGCGGCGCTCCAGCTCCGTGGCTGCGCTGGCATCGACCGGGAGCAGCCGCACGCGGTCGCCCGGCGCCAACTGGCCGAGCTTCCAGAGATCGGCCCGCACGACGGTGGCCGGGCAGACGAACCCGCCGAGGCTCGGGCCGTCCGGGCCGAGCAGGATCGGCATGTCGCCGGTGAAGTCGACGGTGCCGACGGCGTACCCGTTGTCGTGGATGTTTGACGGGTGCAACCCGGCTTGCCCGCCATCGGGTCGGGCGAAGTGTGGCTTCGGGCCGATGAGACGCACGCCGGTGCGGTTGGAGTTGTGGTGCACCGTCCACGTTGCGGCGTAGAGCAGATCGATGTCGTCGTCGGTGAAGAAATCCGGCGCAGCATGGGGGCCTTCGAGGACGGCGAGCGTCCAGTCCCGAGTGAGCGCCGGGACGTCGCGAGCCGACGGGCCGGTGCTTCTGCCGTCGGAGAGCCCAGTCGTCGACCCGAGGTTCAGGCGGTCACCGGCGATCAGGGGTCGGCCCTCGTGCCCGCCGAAGGCGCCGAGGGTGAACGTCGATGCACTTCCGAGGTACGTCGGAACGTCGATGCCACCTTCGACGGCGATGTACGAACGGAGGCCGGGACCGCGCAGCCCGCCGAGGCTGACGATGCTGCCGCCGTGTACGAGCACCGGCAGCCAACGGGGAAGGGGTTCGCCATCGATCGTCGCACCCATGTCGGCGCCGGTGACGCAGATCATCCGGTCGTCGCGAAACTGCAGCGTCGGGCCCGAGGCCGTGCACTCGAGGGCGGCAGCTCCTTCGTCGTTGCCCACTGCCCGATTGGCGAGCCGGAACGACAAGGCATCCATCGGACCGCTGGGCGGAACGCCGACCGGCCAGTAGCCGATGCGACCGGGCACGTCCTGCACCGTCGTCTCGGTGCCTGGAGCCAGCACCTCGACGACTACCGGAACGGAGGACGCCGGACCGGGTGCATTGCGCAGTGCTTCCGTCTCGACCACTTCGAGGAAAGGACGATCGCTCGACACGACTGCGGTCATGACTCGAGCACCAGGCGCACGGGCGTGGGGTCGAACCCGTTGCAAGGGTTGTTGATCTGGGGGCAGTTTGAGATGGCCACGAGCGTGTCGAGTTCGGCCCGGAGCTCGACGTAGAGCCCAGGCGCGGAGATGCCGTCGACGATGCCGAGGGTCCCGTCCTTCTCGACGGGAACGTTCATGAACCAGTTGACGTTCGAGACGATGTCGCGCTTGCCCAATCCCCACGGAGACAGTGCGGCGAGAAAGTTGTCGACGCAGGCATGTTGGTGGCGGGTGTGGTGGCCGTAGCGCAAGGTGTTCGACTCGGAGCTGCAGGCGCCCCCGATGGTGTCGTGGTACTCGCAGGTGGAATCGACGACGGTGAGGAGCGGGCGACCCTCATTGGTGCGCAGCACGCTCCCTGTTCGCAGGAACAGCGACCGCTGGGCGGCGACCGTGGCTTGCGCGTCATAACGCTCGGACGGATCGTCGGCGAAGTAGGCGAGGAAGTCGACGGCCTGGTTGCCCGCAAGGTCGACGATACGAAGCGTCTGGCCGGCCCGCACCACGTGCGACCAGGGAGCTCGGGCCTCGAGGACGGTATCGAGGAGGGTGGTCACTGGGAGGCCCCGGCCAAGGGATGACCGAGGAGGAAATCCTCGGTGTTCTCGAAGGCTCGCTCGCCTTCCGGGGTCGCCGTGCGCCATTGATCATCAGGTCCGGGCGGCTCACTGCGCCACGCAGTGATTCGAACGGGGCTGCACGCAGGGCTCTCTCTGCCGCTCAACACGTGGGGGGTGTTCGCTACGACGACGTGGACGGGGAGTTCGAGGCGAAGCTCGATCGCAGCCCCCGGACCGGCGCCGCCGACGTACACGAGCTCGTCGCCATGTTCGACGGCGGCGCCCTTCAACAGATTGAGACAGGGATGGACGTCGCGTCGACCCAGATCGAATCGAGCGACGCCGAGTCGGAGGAGATCGAGGGCTGGCGGTCGGGCGTCGCCGACAGAGCGGTCGCGATCGTGACCGGGGCCGCACAGCAGGTCGTGGTGCTCGCTGGTGTCGCCGACGACGGTGGCGAGCACGCGACCCATGTCGCTCAGGAGGAGCGAACCGAGACCGAGGTACGCCTGCCACTGGACTTTGGCGGTGTCAGCGACGTTCAACCGCTCGTAGGGAGCCTGGGCGTTGAACAACAGCAGCTGCACGCAGGCCTCACCGTCGATGTCGGTGAACCGAACGTGGGTCCCACTCGTCAACGACCGCACGGCGTACCTCCAACCGTCCACCGTTTCGTCCCAGAGCACGTCGCTGGCGTCGACACCGGCGGGGAGGTCGGTGGCGTTGGACGCCGGCACGGTCCGCATCGATCGTTCGGTGCGACCCGCTTGGGAGCGAGCGTGCTCCCGGGCGCCTGCGGGGCTGGCGGTCCCGACGCTGTCGTGGGTTGCTGTCATCGAACCATCTCGGCCTCGAGCACCGGTGCGGTGAGGAGGTCTTCGATCTCGTCTCGCAGGTCGAGGAAGCGCCGATCGCGGCGGACGAGCGGCCCCCGCTCTCGACCGAATGGGATGTCGATCTCGGCCCGCACCCGGCCCGGGCGCGACGCCAGCACGTATACCCGCTGGCTGAGGTAGATCGCCTCTTCGACGTCGTGAGTCACGAGGAGGATCGTGGCCCCGGTGCGCTGCCAGACGCTCAGGAGGAAGTCCTGCATCGTGCGCTTCGTCTGGGCGTCGAGGGCGCCGAAAGGTTCGTCGAGCAGCAGCACGTCCGGCGCCGGGGCCAGCGCCCGGGCGATGGCCACACGCTGGCGCATACCGCCGGAAAGCTCCTTCGGCAACAGGTCGGCGTAGGTCGAAAGTCCGGTCACCCCCAACAACTCGTCGATCCGGGAATTGCGCTCGCCCTTCGGCCAGCCGGAACACTCCAACCCGAAGGCGATGTTCTCGCGGACGGTCTTCCACGGATAGAGCGAGTACGCCTGGAAGACCATGCCCCGGTCTGGCCCCGGGCCCACGATGGGTTCGCCGTCGATCTCGACCGAGCCGCTCGAGGCCGTCTCGAGCCCGCCGGCGATCGACAACAACGTCGACTTCCCGCAGCCGGAGGCGCCCACGATGCTGACCAGTGAGCCATTGGGAACGGTGAGGTCGACGCCGTCGAGGGCGGCGACCGAGCCTCGACGGCCGACCGGGTAGGACTTCACGAGATCGCGGATGACCAGCCCGGTGGTGCTCATGCCTTGGCCCAGGGTGAGGCCCGGTTGCGCAGCCACCGGAGGAAGAGATCACTGGCGGCGCCGATCAGCCCGAACACCAGGAGCAGCGCAAACATGCGGTCGATGCGCCGGAAGCGCTGAGCCCGGACGATGCGGAAGGCGAGGCCGTCGTTGGCCGCCAACAACTCGGCCACCACCAGCATGAGCCATGCGGCGGCGAGGTTGATGCGGGCGACGTCGAGCATGCCCGGCCACGAGTGGGGGAGGATGACTCGGCGGAGCACCGTCCCGCGGCCCGCGCCGAGCGTGTACGCCGCGTTGATCAGCGGGCTTGGTACCGACCGCACGACGTCGCCCACCATGAGGGCGTTGTAGAACACGGTGCCGAGGAGGATCAACGCGATCTTGGGTGCCTCGTCGATGCCGAGCCAGATCAACAACAGTGGGGTGAGCGCGGTGGCCGGGATGTAGCGGAGAAAGCCGAACTGCGGTTCGACGAAGGCTTCCACGCTGCGGAAGCTGCCCACCGCCAGACCCACGGCTGAGCCGATCACGAAGCTGGCGGTGTAGCCGATGGCGATGCGCTGGGTGCTGGCCGCCAAGTCGCCGATGAGCTCGCCGGAACGCCACAATTCGACCAACGCAGCGATGGTGGCGGCGATCGTCGGGACGGCGAAGGCCTTGGAGGCGAACACGGTGGCGGCGAGCTGCCAGCCGCCGAGGAGAAAGACGATGCCGCCGACCGCGAGCCCGAGCCGAAGGCCGCCGGGCATGTCGCCCCGCAGGCGGAGCAGGGCCGACTGCCGTTGCCCGCGCACGGGAGAACGGCGACCCCGATCCGAAGGAGCGACGGGCGGAACCGATGACGGCGCTTCCTCCATGGTTTGAGCCGTCGCCGGCGTCCTTGGCGTTGCCTCGCGAAAGGTGCGCACCTCGGCGGTCACTTGCCGCTCCGGCTGACCCAGTCCTTGGTGAAGCTGGCGTCGAAGAGCCCGTCGAGCGGCGCTTCCTTCTCGGTGAAACCCGAGCCGACGAGGAAGGGATTGATCTGCTTGGCCGTGAACATCAGCGAGGTGGTGTCGGTGCCGTCCGCAAACGCGGCAAGAGCCTGCTCAGCGGTGAAGAGCGTGGTGCCGGTGGCCAGCTTTTCGTACTCGCTCACCGGTGTCTCAGCCGCCTTGGCCATGATCTTGGTCGACTCCTCGGGGTTCGCCTTCAGGTAGTCGAGGGTGAGGTACCACGCGTCGACCAGCTTCTGGACCGTCTTCGGGTCCTTCGTCGCCAGCTTCTTGGACACGACGATGTGGTCGGGGATGGTGCCCGGGAAATCGGCCGAGCTGAAGAGTTCCTTGGATCCCGGCCGCTTCAGCGCGGTCAGCCAGAACGGGGCGAACACACCGACGCAGTCGAACTCGCCGTCGGCGAAGCTGGCGGCGGCCGCATCGGTGGCGACCCCGCGGAAGTCGATGTCCTTCTCGGTCAGGCCAGCCTTCTCGAGGCCTTGGACGAGCAGGAAGTGATCGACGACGCCGGCTTCGGCGGCGATCGTCTTGCCCTTCAGGTCAGCCACGGACGTGATCGACCCGTCGCAGATGATCTTGTCGTTTCCCGTCGAGTTGTCGTTGACGACGACGATCACCTGCTCCGATCCGCCGGCGACGCTGGCCATGGTGTCGTTGAGGGTCTGCGTCACCCCGTCGAGTTGTCCGCTCGACATGGCCTCGATCGAAGCCAGGTAGTCGGCGAAGAACTTCAGATCAACGTCGAGCCCGACTTTTTCGAAGATCCCCTTCTCCTGGGCTACGGCCAGCGGGAACCATCCGGGCCACGCCGAATAGCCCAGGGTGATCTTGGTGGCTCCGTCGGATCCCTTCGCACCGTCACCGTCACCGCCGCCGCACGCGGCAAGCAGAAGAGAGACGATGACGCTCGAGGCGACCAGGCGAATTCGACGGCGGGACGGGCGGAGAGGCTTCGAGGTCGGCACGGGGCGCACGTTACGGAGGCCGTGTGCCCATCGAATGTCCGTCGAAATAAGGGCGGGTTGCGGCTCTCTGACTCCTAGGTGACGCTCAGCTTTCTTCCGGGCCCTCAGGCCGGAGCGAAGGCTTCAGCAGCCGATCGAAGAGCGGGCAGAGACGACGGGTCGAGCAACAGTCCGTGCAAGGTGAGGTCGGCGACGAATCCGGCGATCTCTCCTGGGGTGTAGTCGCCCCCGGCCTCGCGGCTGCGGCCGGCGAGGCGGATGCCCTCGACCGGCCGGTACCAGTTCTGTACCGCCTCGTCGTTGGCCAGAAGCGTGAGGGCGGCGAGGCGCGGGTCGACGTCCCGCAACTCGCCGCTGTCGATGCCGTCGGTGACGAGGCGCTCGACGGCATCGTTGAGCCGCTGACGTTCGAGCCAGTACCGAGCGAAGGTCTCTTCGTCCTCGCCAGCCATGCGGTGGATCTCGTTGATGTCGAAGGGGAACGCGCACAGGGTCTCGGCGTCGAAGCGGACCAAGCGCCACAGCCGGACAGCGGGCGAGCCGCCTTGAACGGCCGACCGCTCGGCGAACTCGAGCGGAAGTCGATTCACGTCGGTGACGATGACTTCGAGGATCTGTTGCTTCGATCGGAACCAGTAGTAGAGCGAACTGGCCCCCAGACCGGCAGCCTCGGCGATCTCCGCCATGGTCGTTGCGGTGATTCCTCGCCTGGCGAACAACCGGCTGGCGGCGGCCACGATCTGTGCCCTCGGATCGGCGGGCCCTGGGCTCGGGTTCTTCCTCGGTCGCCCGGCAGTCATCGCCGGACGGTACCTTGCACCTGCAGCCACGTCGACCGCGGTCGACGTTCCGGGATGCCGTTAGTCGAGTTCCTCGGGCGGAACCGGCCTCGAGAACAAGTAGCCCTGGGCCACGTCGCACCCGTAGCGATCGAGTTCGGCCAGTTGCTCCGGGGTCTCGACGCCCTCGGCGACAACGCGCAGATGGAGGTTGTGGGCGAGGCGGATGACGGCCCACACGATGGTACCGGCGTCCTCTTCCTCCGGAAGCCTGGCCACGAACGATCGGTCGATCTTCAACAGGTCGATCGGAAAGCGCTGGAGGGAGGAGAGTGAGGAGTAGCCCGTTCCGAAATCGTCGACCGCGAACTGCACGCCGAGGTCCCGGATCGAGCGCAACACGGGAGCCGTCTGTTCGACGTTCTCCACCAGCACACTTTCCGTCACTTCGAGGCACAGCTGGGTCGGGGGGAGTCCGGTTCGCTCGAGGATCTCGGCGACCGACGCCGGAAGGGTCGGCTCGACGAGCTGACGTCCCGAGACGTTCACCGACATGAGGCCGCCCGCCATGGCGCCGCCGGCGTTGTTCCAGGCCACGGCCTGGCGGCACGCTTCTTCGAGAACCCACGCACCGATGGGGACGATCAACCCCGTTTCCTCGGCCAGGGGGATGAAGGTGTCCGGTCCGACGAGACCGTCGGTCGGATGGTCCCACCGGACGAGGGCCTCCACGCCGAGTCGCCGGCCGTCGGCGACGGCCACCTCGGGTTGGTAGACGAGGCGAAGCTGTTGGGAGCCGACGGCCTTTCGCAGTTCGCCACTCAGCTTGAGCCGGCGTCGAACGGCGGCGTGCATCGACGGGTCGAAGCGTTCGAAGCGCGACTTTCCATTGCTCTTCGCCACGTACATGGCGGCGTCGGCTGACCGCAGAACACGGTCAGCGCGACCTCCTGCGGTCTTGACGTCGGCGCCCCCGATGCTCACCGACAAGAAGAGTTCCTGCTCGTCGAAGATGACGGGCGGACGGAGGGCAGCGGCGATGCGTTCGGCGACGGCGTCGACGTCGGCGCAGTCTTCGAGAACGATGGCGAACTCGTCGCCACCCATCCGCGCCACCGTGCTGCGGGGATGGCGGGCCAGGGTGTCGGAGCGGCGAACGCATCGGCTCAGGCGGTCGGCAACCTCGGACAGGACCCGGTCGCCGGCATCGTGCCCCAGGCTGTCGTTGACCGACTTGAAGTCATCGAGATCGAGGAAGAGCACCTCGACGGAATGTCCGAGCCGCTCGGCCCGAGCGATGGCAAGTTCGAGTCGATCGATCAGCAGGGCGCGATTCGGGAGCCCCGTGAGGGAGTCGTGCATCGCCTGGTACGTGAGCCGCTCCTCGGCTTCGTCGCGTTCGATCACCCGGCCGAGCTGCCCGCCGATGCTTGCCATCACGAGGAGGAAGGAGTCGCTCAATCCCTCCCAGGATGAGCTGAAGAACTCGAGCACCGCACGGACGTCGCTGCGCACCGTGACGGGAAACGCGATGGCGGCATTGAGCCCGACCTCCGCAGCGAAGGCGGCCCTCGGAAAGTTGTCGTCGGCGGCGATGTCCTCGATCGAGGCCGGGGAAGCGCTGGCCCAGACACGACCGGGCAGGCCCTCGCCGCGTCGGAAGGAAGTCGACTCGGTCGCGGTCATGAATTGGGTGCACTCGACGCCCACCCCGACGTGCCACCGACCGAGCGACACGAGCAGCTGCGGGTTCTCGGGATCCGTCACATAGGCGTGTCCGACCGACCAGCCGGTATGCCGGCAGACCTCGTCGAGGCTGGCTTGGATGGCGTCCTCGAGACAGGTGGCTTCATTGGCGGCGGTGGCAATGGTTCCCACCAGCTTGAGGATCTCACTCGTCCGAGTGAGCGATTGCAGGGCTTCGTAGAGCTCGCGCGTCGACCGCTCGGCGATGGCTTCCGCTTCGCGCCGCGCCCGCCGCTCCCGATCGAGGCGGCGTTCCAAGGCGCGTACCTGTTCGGAATGGTCGAGCGGAACCTCGATGCTCACCGTCAGCGGGGCGAGGCAGGAGTGAAGGTGCAACCAATCGTGCAGGATTGGTCGCCGCGGTGCATACAGCGATCGTGGCTGATGGCGACGGTTTCGCCATAGCGGGTGGCAGCCCCTCGGATGAAGCCCTCGGCGAGGGCACAGAGCTGACGGGCCGAGTGGTAACCGATGAGCAACTCGGTGTCCGGCCCCTGGTCGATGAAGTCGAACTCGGGCACGTTGACGTCGGGATAGAGCTTCTTGACCTCGGGATGGATGATGTCGTTGAGCGTCAGGACGAACGACCGAGCCGAGTCGTGTCCGACGAAGAAGTCCGGATAGCGCTCGCTGAGGAGCGGAATGGCCCCTTCAGCGATGGAGGAGACCACGGTCGCTTCTGGTGCTCCGAGCACTTGGACGGCCCCGCCGATGATCTTGGAGAACTCCTCGTCGGGGTAGTTGCCGAGGGTGGTGTAGGCGCCGCTGACCTGGCTGGCATCGATGATGCGCTCCCAGGTGGCCGCGCCATAGGCCGCTTCTACGACCTCTTCCGCCAGGTTGAACAGGATCCCTTTCACATCCATCTGATCGGCACGTATCGGGCCGAACCGGAGCAATTGTCGCAACGGTCAGAGGCGCCCGGTGACGGCACCCCTGCGGTCGCCGATGGGGACTACGCCGACGATCGTGGTGCCCCGCCCGGGAGCGCTGTCGATACGCAGCGTTCCATCCAGCGATTCCATGCGGTCGGACATGTTCTGGGTGCCTGCCCCTTTGCGCACCTCCGCTACGTCGAATCCGCATCCATCGTCGGTCATCTCGAAACGCAGATCGTCTTCGACCTCGGCGAGTTGCAGCGTCACCTGGCACGGACCGGCGTATTTGGAGATGTTCTGCAGCGCCTCGAGACAACAGAAGTAGATGGCCGCCTCGACATCTTGGGCGTAACGGCCGACATCGCTCGCAGCCACCTCGACGGGCACAGTCACCTTGCGGGCCTGTGAACGCAGGGCCGTTTCGAGGCCCTCCGCCGCCAGCAACGGCGGGAAGATGCCGCGGCCGAGATCGCGAAGCTCCTCGAGGGCATCGCCTGCTTGGGTCTTCAGTTGGGCCAGGACTTCGAGGAGCTCATCGGCCTGAGGACCGATCTCATCGGCCATGTCCTCGGCCAGCGTCAGATGGACCTTCAACGCCACGAGGTGTTGTTGGGCACCATCGTGGAGGTTGCGCTCGAAGCGCCGTCGCTCCTCGTCCTGGGCCGAGACCAGTCGCTGGCGGGACGCCTTGAGCTCGTCGAGCCGATCGAGGAGCTCGGCCGTGAGGCGCAGGTTGCGCATGACGAGGCCGGCCTGGCGGGCCAGATCCTCCACGAGCTTCTGCTCGGTCGGCGAAAGTTGTTCCACACCCGGCTTGCGGATCGAGAGGGCCCCGAACAGTTCTCCCTGATGCCGCACGGGCACGGCGGTGGTGACGTCGGGGAGCGGAGGCAATGACACACCTGCGGGGACAGGATCGACCTCGGCCGAGGGGGCGGCGTTCGAAGTCCACGACGCCGTGCGCCGCAACTCGTCACCGACCTTCAACCAGACGTCGGCGCGAGCTGCGCCTGTTCCCTGCCCCAGGATGCCGGCCATCCGCGACAACAGCTCGTCGGTCGGCACGCTTTCGGCCACCCGCTCGGAGAACTGCGACAACACCTCGTACGGGGTCGCGCGCCGGCCGTAGACGAGGCGGTTGGCCAGCCGTTGCACTCGCTCGCGGACGTTGGCGAAGGAGACCGCAACCAGGAAGGTGGCCGCGATCGAGAGGCCGAGGTTGCCGTTTTGCTGTTGCCCGATGAGGCTGCCGATGCCGACGACGACGGCGATGTAGACCGCCGAGACGAAGCCGGCCAACAGCGAGTAGACGAGGGTGCGGCTGATGAGGCGGTCGACGCTCCAGAGCTTGAAGCGGAAGATACCCACCAACAGCGCCACTGGCACCAGGAAGAAGACGGGCTGGAAGACGCGGAAGAGTGTCACCGGGAGCACCAGGAGCTCGCGGCCCTCGAACTGGCTCGTCGGGCCCCCGTTCGCCTTGGCCAGCGCGAACAGGCTCACCGCCAGTGCAGGCAGCAGCGCCCAGAACAACAGGCGGGATTGCTGGCGCTCGACGGAATCCTGGGGTCGTCCGTAGCGGTACGCCTGGGCGAGGACGCCGGCAACCGGGGTGAGGAGCCCGAACATCGACACCAGGAGCACGGTGCGGTCATCGCCCTGGATGCGCATCGCGAACAGTGCGATGGCGGGAACGAGGGCCAGGTACAGCGCCGCCAATGGTCCGCGTCGCCAGCGGGGAACGAGGTGGCCGTCGGGAAAGATCAGTAAGGCCAAGACATAGGCAAGTGCGGCGACGATGTGGAATCCGTCGTGGGTGATCGTTTCGAACGCCGTGGGATCGAGGGTCTCGTAGACGAGGTTCGACTGCAGGTTGAAGATGGCGGCCGTGCCGACGAGTCCGAACGCCAGCAGTGGCGCGGTGCGGTCCTGCGGACGGAGCCAGTAGAGGACACCGGCCAGCCCGAGATTGGCGAGGCTGAATCCGAAGTCGAGCGCCAACTGGAAGTTCGATTCGGTGTCGTGACTGGCGTCGGCCATGGCCAGCGCCGCCCGACCCCACAGGTCTTCCCGGAGACCGAGGTCGTGCAGGCGGTCGTGCAAGTCGGCGTTGTGGGCCGCGACCGCGGTCAACGCGCCGCTGGACAGGATGATCAGTGCGAACCCGGCGAAGCCGATGAAGAGCAGGGGAACGATCCACCGCCAGAACAGCGGTGCCCGTTCCGTTGCGAGGAACGACGCCGACGGAGGCGGCGACTCCACCGCAACTCCCTCCTCGGCCATCGTCCCTGCACTCATTTCACGACGATCGTGCCGACCATCGACGGGTGGATCAAGCAGGCGAAGGGGTAGGTGCCGGCACGGGTGAACGTCACGCTGAACTCCGATCCCTCGGGGAAGTTGAGGCCGCTCGATCGGAAGCCCCGCCCGTCCCAGGTTCCGGCGTCGACCTTCGAAGGTTCCGGTGGCGGGCCATCGCGTGATTCGCCACCGGCGCCCGGCGTTTCAGGTGGCCCGGGCCAGCCTGCGGTCTGACTGGCCTTGGGGTTGTACTCCACCCGGCCGGTGCCAGCGGTGGTGAAGACCGGGAAGTACTTGGGGACGTTGAAGCTGATCGTGTGCATCCCCGCAAAGGTCCAGGTCACCTTCTCGTTGACCTTGGCAGAGAGGCGGTTGGGGACGAATTCATTGATGATGCCGTGGATCACCTGCTTCTTGTAGAAGAACGGCGTCGGGACGCCGATCAAGTTCTTGCCCCTGGTTTCGAACGACTGGTCGCCCTTCTCGCCGGCACCGATGGACTTGCCCGCCTCGGCATCCTTGTAATTCTTGACCATAACTTCGGTCCTCGATTCGGCTTCTCGCCGGGCGGTTTTGGCGACCTCGGCCTTGGAGGGGATGGCATCGCCCTTGGCAACGATCTCCAACTGGCCGTACTGCAACGGACCGTGCACGTTGCAGTAGTAGCCGTAGGTTCCGGGCTTGGCGTCGGCGGAGATCGGCACGCGGAAGGTGTTCCCACCGACGCCCTGATACGGGATGACTCCGCTGCTGTAGATGGCGTCCGACCCGGTGAACTTCGGCTGGCTCCGCTTGGGGCACGGCGTGTCGGCGTCACCGGGCCACGTGTCGGTTTCGGTCACGTAACAGGGCTGGGCCGCCTGCTGCGAGATGACGACCCCTCCGTCCTTCCCGTTGTCGAGGGCGAACGGAAGGTTGAAGTTCTTGAACTCTTCGGGCTCGTCCTCCTGGGCCGGCAGCACGCCCGCCGACTCGACGCTTTTCAGCACCTTGATCACCGGCTGCAGCACCGGATCGACGAGGGCTCCGAAGGTCACGCTGTGGGGTTCGCCCGTCCACGCCTGCTTGAACTCGACGGTGTCGCCGGGATGCATCGTCACCTTGCGGGGGTAGTAGTCGAACATCGACGTCTCGGTCTCGTCATGGCGATAGTCGACGAGCACGGTCCTCGTCTGTTCCCCCGAAGCACTCCCGCCCCCGCCCCCGCCCCCCCCTCCGCAAGACGCGAAGGTCGTGGTCAGCACCACGATCGCCAGAAGGCTTGAAAACTTCCTCATGTCGCCGCCTTTCATGATTGTCCTGAAGTCTTTCTCGTTCTCGGGTCGATCTGGAGGACGACACCCTCGACCGCCGCCTCGACCCGGACGTCGGTTGCGTCGAGTTCGGCGACCAGGGCGTCAAGTGCCTCGTCGGTGCGTCCCGGGTCGTGGTGGAAGAGGAGAAGTCGGGCGGCACCGGCGGCCTCGGCGAGGCCAACGGCGTACTCGACGGTGCTGTGTCCGAAGTGGGCGCGTGGCCCGAAGTCGGCCCGTGTGTACTGCGCGTCATGCACCAACAGATCAACTCCTGTCGCCAGAGCAAGGGCGGCCTCGTGATAGGGGCCCATGCCCTCGGGGCCAGGACCCAGGGTGATCGGTGAGTGGTCGGACAAGTAGGCGATGGTCACCGTGCCGTCGCTCACCCGGTAACCGAAGGTCCGTCCGCCCTTGTGGGGGATCTCCCGGGCCACGATCGAGAAGCCTTCGACCTCGTGGTCGCCCTCGTCGATGCCGCGGAAGGTCCATCGACCACCGAGTTCGGATGGTGTGATCGGAAAGTGCGGCGGTGACAGCATCTCGGCCAAGACGGTCTCCGGGTCGCCTTGGGCAGGCATCAGCAGCTCGACCTCGGCGTCGGGTCGGCCACCGGCCGGGAAGAACGGCAGGCCGTGCGTGTGATCCCAGTGGAGGTGGCCGAGCAGGATCGTCCCGCGGAAACTGCCTTCTCCGAAGAGACCGGAGAGATTTCGGAGCCCGGTTCCCGCGTCGAGGATGAGGCGCGGCGAAACCTCGTCGTCGTCGAGCACCCCGACAGCCGACGTATGCCCGCCGTAACGCACGAAGTCGCGTCCCGGCGCCGGCGTCGAACCCCGGACTCCGCCCAGGACCAACTTCACCTAGCGGGACTCCTCACGCCGATGCCCTTCCGAAAGCTCCTCGAGCTTGGCCGGATCGATGTCCGCGTTCCGAGCGACGGCGACGCGACAGGCGGTGACCGCCCGCAGGGTCGCTGTCCGGGTGCCGCCTTCGAGGAGGGCACGCTCGCCGAGGAGTGCACCCGGACCGAGTTCGGCCACTCCTTCACCGTCGACCTCGGCGCGGAGGACGCCGTCGAGCAAGAGGTACAGCTCCTCGCCTTTCGCACCCTGTTCGGTGAGCGTGGCTCCCTCCTTCACCTTGCGGATCTCGGGCTTCTTTCCTGACATCACGATGGACGACAGTTCGCGCTCGAGCGCAGTGGCCACCGCCGTCACGATGGCTGGAGAGTCTTCGTCGCCCCAAGGCGTGTGCTCGCCGAAGGCGGTACGCCACCAGTCCTTGAAGTCGATGATGCCGGTCTTCGCCGCCAGCTTCCCCGCACCGTCGTAGATCCAGTGGCGAGGGAACGGGCTGGCGCCGATCACCTCGTAGTCCGACGTTCCATCGGCGTGGATCGTGAGTGCCAGCGTGCTCCAGGCCGTCGGCGCCACGACCTGCACGAACGGCTTCCGGTTCACCCGCCGCGGTGCAGGGACGCCGGCGCGCCCGCCCGCCGTCTGGACGAATCGCACCGAGTCCTCGCCGACCTCCGGCTCGCGCTGGATGTCGGGGTAGGGCACGGCCTGGAACGTCGTCTTGCGGGAGCCGAGCGACATCGTCGTCGAGCCAATGAGGCCACCGCCGAGGTGCCCGTAACCAGTGATGCGTCCGTCCTCGACCTCGATGAAGGCCCGCAGGTCGTTGGCGAAGCGGAAGCGGTCGGCGTCACGAAGAGCCACGAGGTCGTCGATGACGTCGGGCAACGGGGCGTCGTAGTGGGCGATGCCCATCTCGAACGGGAGTTTGGTGCCGAGACCGGTGATGGCCTCGGAGGGAATCCAGGAGATGGCCGTGACCGCCGCTTCATGTCGCATCGAAATCGTCCTCGCCTTTATTCAGTGGGTGACCGTCAAGACACCCCGCATGGCGGGGACGTCGTGGCCGGGGATGGTGCAATGGAACGCATACGTGCCGGGAGTGGCGGTGAACGTAGTCCGTGCCGCTTCGCCGCCCCCGGTCTCGAGATCGACGCCGAGCTCGTCGATGGTGAAGGTGTGCGGCACGGCGTCGGTATTGGCGAAGGCCAGTGTCACTTCGCCGGGCCCGACCCGGAGGGTCTTCGTGGAATACGTGAGATCGGTGACCCCGAGCAACAGCTCGTGTGGCTTCGCGACCGTCGTCGAGTTCCGCAGGACCAGGGTGGCCCCAAGTGCTACGACGAGCGCAGTCAGAAGAACGGCGACGGCGATCCGCCCGGGACGAGACCGCGCAGGACCGAAATCAGTCTCCACGCTCCGCCGCCTCTCCACGATCGCTGCCACCGTTCCTCCGTCCACGTGCTGTCACTGTCGACGGTACGTGGACACACCGACCGGGAGAAGGGGGCAGACCTGCGTGTCGGAGGGGGTGGTGGCATCCCCAGACGAAACGTGGTCGCATCCTTGAGCACGACGTCTCGAAAGGTGAGACTCTGCAGTTGTGGCGGACGGAAAGATCACCGTGTTCCTTGCGGACGACAACATCATCGTGCGCGAAGGCGTGCGGGCGCTCCTGCAACGGGAGAAGGATTTCGAGGTGGTCGGCGTCGCTGCCGACTACGACGAGCTCGTGGCCGGCGCCATGGAGACCAATCCCGACGTGGTGGTCACCGACATCCGCATGCCACCGGCATTCCAGCGTGAAGGAATCGACGCCGCCAAGGAGGTGCGGAAGCGCCACCCCGGCACCGGCGTCGTGATCCTGTCGCAGTACGACGATCCCGAGTACGCCATCTCTCTCCTGGCCGAAGGGGCATCCGGCTATTCGTACCTGTTGAAAGACCGCATCGCCGAAGGGAACCAGCTGTCGCTGGCGGTCAAGGTGGTGGCGACGGGCGGTTCGATGATTGACCCGTACATCACCGGGCTCCTGATGCACCCGGTCACCTCGGGCACCGAGTTGAGCGCGAGCGACGAGGAGCTCCTCCAGGCCGTCGCCGAGGGACGCACCATCAAGTCGATCGCCGTCTCACGACAGACGACGCCTGCGGCTGCGGCCGAGGAGGTCGAGCGTCTGTTCCTCCGGATCGCCCAATCGGCCAGTTCGGGCGGAGAGGGTTCGATCCGCAGGCTCAGGATGCTGCACCAGGCGATCATCGACCGTGAGGAGCAGGGCGAGTCCCTGAGTCGGCTCCTTCCCGGTGGTCTGGCCGAGAAGGTGGCCAGGGAAGGTCACCGAATCGGCGAGACCGAAGACCTCGTGGTCACGGTGCTCATGTCCGACATTCGCGGGTACACGTCGATCGCCGAGCGGGCCGAGCCCGCAAAGCTCGCACGACAGCTCAACCTCCATCGCGCCGAAATGAACCACGCCATCCTCGACAACGGGGGCACCGTGATGCAGTTCGTCGGCGACGCCGTGATGGCCGTGTTCGGCGCTCCGATCCCCCAGGAGAACCACGCCGACCACGCCCTGGCGGCGGCGGCCGCCATGCACGATCGGCAAGCCGTGGTGAACCTCGACTGGGAGCGGGACGGGCTCCATCCCTTCGGTCTCGGCATCGGCCTCTCGACCGGCATGGTGGCCGGTGCCCTCCTCGGGTCGGAGGAGCGCCTCGAATACACGATCGTCGGCGACACGGTGAACCTCACCCAACGCCTGCAGCAATTCGCCTCGCCGGGTGAAACCGTCCTGAGCGCGAACACCATCGCCGCTCTGTCCGAACCGGTCGAGGGCGAGGCCCTGCACGAGCAGGTCAAGGGGCGGGAGCAGATGGTGACGGCGCTGAAGCTCGCCGCCCGCTGAAATTCAGGGCGCAGGAGGGGCGGCGAAGGTCGGGTCGCCGCCCTCGTCCCACAGCCGTCGCAGCACACGACCGCTGAGATCTTCCTTGTGCACGTAGGCGGCGGCGCCGGAGGTTCGGACATCCTCGGGAAGGTCTTCCACCCGATAGGTCGAGAGCAGGACGACCATGACCTCCGGATGGGCGGTCGTGATGCGGCGGGCGGCCTCGATGCCGCTGATGCCGCCCATGTTGATGTCCATCAACACGAGCTCGGGATGAACCTCGTCGACCATCTCGGTCGCTTCCTCGCCCGATTCGGCTTCGCCGACCAGCTCGAAACCCTTGACCCGTTCGAGCACGGCCCGTGCAGCCTCGCGGAAGGGCGCCTGGTCATCCACCAACAGCACACCAACCTCGGCCATGACCCATCTTGGACCCGAGAGCCGCCGCCGCCCAGGATGCTCGCGGGTGTGTCGAGGGGGGTGCTAGCCCCCCCGCTGGGCGAGGAAGAGCAGCACCGCCTTCACCCGACGGTTCACATCCGGCTCCTCCGTCAGGCCGAGTTTGGAGAAGATCGAGTTGCTGTGCTTCTCCACGGCGCGCTCGGAGAGCACGAGTTCGCCGGCGATGGCGGCGTTGCTCCGGCCTTGGGCCATGCAAGCGAGCACCTCCGCTTCCCGCGGGGTGAGGCGGTCGAGGGCGGCTGCGCTCGCCGACGTGCGCTGCGCCACCAACTCCTCCACCACTTTCGCGTCGACGACCGACCCGCCCGACGCCACCTCGCGGATGGCGCGAGCGAGCTCGCCGGCGTCGGCAAGCCGCTCCTTGAGGAGATAGGCACGCCGCTCTGATCCCCGCTCGAACAATGTGAGCGCATAGCTGGGGCTGGCGAACTGGCTGAGGACCACCACGCCCGCATTCGGCAGGAGGTCCCGCAGCTGCGATGCCGCTCGAATGCCCTCGTCGGTGCCGGTCGGTGGCATGCGGATGTCGGTGACGACGACATCCGGGCGTTCCGACGCACAAAGGGCGAGCAAGCCGTCGATGTCGACGGCCACGCCGACGACCGTCATGTCGTCTTGGGCATCGATCAGGCGAATGAGCCCTTCCCGGACGAGCACGTGGTCCTCCGCCACGACCACCCGCAACGCCATGGCGGCCCAAGGTAGTGGCGGTTCCACCGGCTGGCGCGGTGCCTCTCGGATGGACGGGACGGGCGGTGAGGTCCTAGACCTTCCTGCGACCCGTACCGGCGCGCAGGGGCGTGCCACCACAGAGAGCTCGAGAACAGATGCGTGAAGCCGTCATCGTCTCCACCGCCCGCACGCCCATCGGCCGTGCGTTCCGGGGAGCGTTCAACAACACCCAGGCCCAGGCCCTCGGAGGGCATGCCATCGCCAACGCCGTCGAGCGGGCGGGCGTCGACCCGGCCGAAGTCGACGATGTGGTCATGGGTTGCGCCCTCCAGCAGGGATCGTCGGGGTCGAACACGGCCCGCCAGGCGGCCCTGAAGGCGGGGCTTCCGAACTCGGTTGCGGGTCAGACCATCGACCGTCAGTGCTCGTCCGGTCTGATGGCCATCGCCATCGCCGCCAAGCAGATCATCGTCGACGGCATGACCGTCACCATCGGCGGCGGCGTCGAGTCGATCTCGCTCGTGCAGAACTCGCACATGAACATGTACCGCGCCGCCGACGTCGACCTGTTGAAGCAGACCCCCGGCATCTACGTCGCCATGATCGAGACGGCCGAGCTCGTGGCCGAGCGGTACAACGTGTCGCGCGAAGACCAGGACGAGTACGCACTCCGCTCGCAGCAACGCACGGCTGCGGCCCAGTCCGAGGGCCGGATCGACGCCGAGATCGCCCCCATGACGACGATCATGCAGGTGACCGACAAGGCCACGGGCGAGACCTCCGAGAAGGAGATCACCCTCTCGATGGACGAAGGCAACCGGCCCCAGACCAAGATCGAAGACCTGCAGAAGCTCAATCCGGTGTGGAAGGGCGGCCGATTCGTGAAGGAAGGCAAGTCGGTCACGGCCGGCAATGCCTCCCAGCTGTCCGACGGCGCCTCGGCGGTCGTGATGATGGAGGCCGAAGAAGCCTCTCGTCGCAACCTCGAGCCCCTCGGCGCTTACCGCGGCATGGCCGTCGCCGGCTGCGACCCGGAGGAGATGGGCATCGGCCCGGTCTTCGCCGTGCCGAAGTTGCTGAAGCAGGCCGGCCTGACCGTCGACGACATCGGCATCTGGGAGCTCAACGAGGCCTTCGCCAGCCAGGTGCTCTATTGCCGCGACCAACTCGGCATTCCCGACGAAAAACTGAACGTGTCGGGCGGGGCCATCTCCATCGGCCACCCCTACGGTATGACCGGCGCCCGCGCGACCGGCCACGTCCTCATCGAAGGCAAGCGGCGCGGCGCCAAGTGGGGTGTTGTCACGATGTGCGTCGGCGGCGGCATGGGCGCAGCCGGCCTCTTCGAGATCTTCTAGATCCTTTGGACATCTCCGGGAAGGTCGCGGTCGTCACGGGCTCGTCGACAGGAATCGGGCGAGCGACGGCGTGGGCGTTGGCCGAGCTCGGGGCGAAGGTGGTCGTCAACTACGCCTCGTCGGCCGTCGAGGCCGACGAGACGTTGGCCGGCGTGGTCGAGCGGGGATCCGAAGGGATCGTTGTGCAAGCCGACGTCACCGACGAAGGCGCCGTGGTCGCCATGCTCGATCGCGCGCGTGCCGAGCTCGGGCCGATCGAGATCCTCGTGAACAACGCCGGAACGAGCCGGTTCGTACCCTTCCACGAGCTCGACGCGCTCACCGACGACATCTGGGACGAGACCTACCGCACGAACGTGGTGTCGTCGTATCGGTGCATCCGCCTCTGCGTTCCCGACATGCGCGCTCAAGGGTGGGGGTCGATCGTGAACGTCGCCTCGATCGCCGGCGTGATGTCGATCGGGAGCTCGCTGGCCTACGCCGCCAGCAAGGCCGCTCTCATCAACGTGACCCGCGGTCTGGCCCGTACCTTGGCGCCGGAGATCAGAGTGAACGCCGTAGCGCCCGGCTATGTCGATTCGGAGTGGTGGGAGCGGCGCGGCGGTATGGACGCTGAGCAGGTCGAACGCCAGCGGGCAGCAGCGGCCAAGTCATCCCCGCTGCAAATGGCGACCCAGCCGGCGCAGATCGCCGAGGCCATCTCTTGGCTCGTCGCCAAGGCCGACATGGTGACGGGCGAGTGCATGTTGGCCGACGCCGGCCTCCACCTGGGTCAGGGGCCGGTCCGTCGCTGACGGCTGAGGGCGTTGGCTCTCAGCCGAGGACGGGGACGCAGCGAGGCTCGTCGCCGTCGCGGTGACCGTCCGGCGCCGATGCCAGGACGGATCGGTGCAGCACCGCCGACGTGGGCTCGACGGTCAGCGCGCCGCCGTCGATTCGGGCGAGCCCGTCGACGAGGAGGCTGTAGTCCTGCCCCGCCGCTGGCCACAGCAACGTGACCGCCGGGCAATCGGCGACGTTGCTGGCGGTGCGACCACCGACGTCCATCGCCAGGAGATCACCCTCCCATCGGACCTCGGTCGACACCACGTGCGGGCGCTCGCCGTCGCGAACGGAGATGAGGAAGATTGCGGGGCCGGACGACGCGATCTGTTCGCGCAGCTGTTGCAATTCGACGGGCACGCTCATCGGGCGGACACCTCCAGGGAGAAGGAACGGACGGCACGGGCGAAGAGGTTGGGTTCGACGTCGGGTTCGGCGATGACCTTCAAGTTGGTGAGGCGCGCCGTGAGGGTGGTGAGCAGCAGCTTCAGGATCTGGCGGGCCAGAGCGGCGCCGAGGCAGAAGTGGGTGCCGTTGCCAAAGGCAAGATGCGGGTTCGGGTCGCGCCGCACGTCGAAGGTGAAGGGATCGGCGAAGACCGCCTCGTCACGGTTGGCCGAGGGGTAGAGCAGCAGAACTCGGTCGCCCGCTTTCATGGCTTGTCCGCCGATCTCGGTGTCGTGCACCACGGTACGGAACATGTTGTTGAGCGGCGTCACCCACCGCAACAGCTCCTCGACGGCGGTGGGCACGAGGTCGGGTCGCTCGGCCAGGAGCTCCCACTGCTCGGGATGGTCACAGAACGCGCGCAGCCCGTGGGCGATGACGGTTCGGGTCGTCTCCGCTCCACCGGATACGAACAGACCGGCTTCGTGGAAGACGGTGTCGACCGGCAGAGGCTCGCCGTCGATGCTGGCGTTCGCCCAGACCGACAACAGATCGTCTCGGGGGCACCCGCGCACCTCCGGTATCTCGGCTTGCACCCGCTGGTAGAGCTCGAAGCTGGCCGACATCAGCCCGTGGATGTTGTCGGAGCTGCGGCGGTCGTCGATGCGCATGAGGCGCTCGGACCAGCTCTTGACGACCGGCCAATCGTGCTCGGGGAAGCCGATGAGTCGGCAGGTGAGGCGCGAGGGGAGTTGGGCGGCGAGGTCGTCGATGACTTCCATCGAACCGCGGGCGACGATGGGATCGACGAGCTCGTCGATGAGCGCCTGCATCTCTTCCGTGCGAGCGCGCACGGCGGAGGGCGTGAAGCGTCCGAGTACCAGGCGGCGCTGGGCGGCGTGACGGGGGTCGTCCTCGGCGATCATGTTGTGCTCTTCGGACCCGACGTTGGCCCGATAGCCGCCGCGGCTCGAGAAATCACTCGATCTCCGCTCGGCCTCGAGGACATCTCGGTGTCGCGTGAGGGCCCAAAGGCCGTTGGCCTCGTCGCGATGGACCGGCTCTTCGGCTCGAAGGCGGGTCCAGAGGTCGTGGGGATCGGAACGGTAGAGCTCGGGGTCGAGGAGGTCGACTTCGAGCTTGGCCACGGCCGAACTGTACGACGCTGGCGTCGACTCACACCCCCGGTAGGGATTTTCGGACGAACCGGTGGAAGGCTGGCGGTGTGGCCCATCCGATGCTTCGGCCCCGTTGGTTGCTCGGCACCGTTCTCGTCGTGGCCATCGTCAGTGGGTGCATCAGCGCCGGTTTCTGGCAGCTCCGGCGTCTCGACGAGCGTCGTCAGACGAACGCCCAAATTCGAGCGCGCGCCGGTGAGCAGATTCCCCTCCCGCCCGCGGGGTTCGCCGAGGGTGCCGACGTCGACGAACTCATCTATCGGCGGGTCACGACCACGGGGACGTATGACCGCGAGCACGAGGTGTTGGTGCGCTTCCGGAGCCGTCGCGGCCTGCCGGGGTACGAAGTCGTGACCCCCCTGGTGAGCGAAGCCGGAACGCTGCTCGTCGATCGTGGCTGGGTTCCCCTGGAGATCGGCGATCGCTGGACCGTGCCATCCCCATCCGCGCCTCCCGGCGAGGTGACGGTCGAGGGCCTGCTCTCACCGCCCGAGCACGGCTCGCCGCGCATCATGCGACCCGAGCGTGACGACCAGCCGGTTGTGGTCGGGACAATCGCCATTCCGGCGCTCGAGGCGGTCGTCGGCCACAAGGACCTCTACGCCGTGCACCTGTTGGCCGCCGCTGCCCCCGATGCGCCCTACCCGGCCCCGGTGGATCCGCCGGATCTGGGTGAAGGTCCGCACCGCGACTACGCGGTGCAGTGGTTCTTGTTCGCCGCTGTCGGGGTGGTCGGGTGGATCACGCTGCTCTTTCGCCGGGGTCCGCTGCGGCGGGCGCGAAAAGCGTCAGCCGAGTAGCGCGTCGAGCGCGTCGTCGAGGGCCGTGCCCTTCACCACGAAGGCATCGGCCCCCAGTCCGATCGCCTTCTCGACGAGTTCGGGGCTGTCGTTGGCCGAGAGCATCACGACGCGAACGGAGGGGCAGGCGTCGCGGATGAGGGGAAGGGCGACGAGTCCGTCCATGACCGGCATCATCACGTCGAGGAGGACGGCGTCGGGCTGGGTGTCGCGGCACTGCTGGACCCCTTCCATCCCATTGGCGG